>JACYMB010000102.1 GCA_015272205.1 Synechococcales cyanobacterium T60_A2020_003
GAGGGTAATCGGAACGATTTGCGATCGCTCCAACGCTCTCCCCTTCGCAAGTACACCGAAGCCATTGAGCCGAACTATATCTATCGTGCCCTCGAAATTCCCAACGATCCCGACTACGGCAAACAGTGGAACCTCCGCAGCATCAACGTCGAAACAGCTTGGGATGATAGCAAAGGCGATGGCGTCACCGTAGCCGTGATCGATACCGGGGTTAGCGCGGTTCCTGATCTGGCAGAAACGACCTTTGTAGAAGGGTATGACTTTGTGAGCGATCGCACCGAAGCCAGCGATGACAAGGGCCACGGCACGATCGCCCAGTCCACCAACAATAACTATGGGGTCGCAGGTGTGGCCTACAAAGCCCAGATTATGCCCCTGAAAGTGTTGAGCGCATCGGGAGCCGGAGAGGTCGCGGATATTGCCGAGGCGATTCGCTTTGCGGCGGATCATGGCGCGAACGTGATCAACATGAGTCTGGGCGGCATGGGCGACAGCATTGTGATGAAGTCTGCCGTAGACTATGCCCACAGCAAAGGCGTAGTGATCGTTGCTGCTGCTGGAAACGCTGACTCTAATTCGGCGTCCTTTCCCGCCCGATATCCCAACGTGATTGCCGTTTCAGCCTTGGATTCTACGGGTGCAAAGGCTCCCTATTCAAACTTTGGCGCAGGCGTAGACATCTCGGCTCCCGGTGGATCAACGGCTGAATCTGAGGCGGGCGGCATTCTTCAGGAAACGATCGATCCACAAACGGGTGCACCCATCTTTGCCACCTTCCAGGGAACCAGCATGGCGGCTCCCCACGTTGCCGGAGTGGCCGCCTTGATTCGCTCGGCAGGTATCGAAAATCCCGATGAGATCGCGGCAGTGTTGAAAAAGTCGGCACGGGTGGTCAAAGAGGATCCCTTTAACTATTACGGTGCGGGGCAATTGGATGCCGGTGCAGCGGTGAAACTAGCCCTGCGCGGACAGATCACCTTCAAAGACTTTTTCCAATGGCTCCAGGCCAACGGCTACTTGAACCTACGCTTCTGGTTTGATGGCGGTGTGGTGGCGCTGTTGCCGAAAATTGGGATGGTGTTAGGCTCCTACCTGTTGGCCTGGTTTTTGCGAAACTATCTGCCGGCGTTTCTCAGTTTCTCGTTGTCCAGTGGGCTGATCTTTGGCAGTGCGGGTCTCTTTTTCCTGCGGGGACTCTACATCTACGACATGCCCCAGTATCCCTTCCGGTTCCTGGGTAGCGCAATTCCCGAATGGGGCAGTGCGCTTCAGGGCAGCAGTGCGCTGAATCCCCTCTTTGCGAGTGTGCTGATTCCCCTGGGTTTAGTTGCGCTCTTGCTAGGACACCGAAGCTGGAAATGGTTTGCGGTGGGTGCAAGTTTGGGGATGGCCTCTTTCTTGGCGATCAGTGCGGTGATTGATCCGGCATTGATGGGGCTAGGCAGTGGAGCGATCGCCCGTCTCTTCCTCGCCACTAATGCGTTACTATGCTTTGGGTTAGCCCGCATGGCGGCTCCGGCAGCAGCAAAATCAGAGGGAACAACAGTATGAGCATGACCCTAGAAGGAACCATCGAACGGGTGAATCTCGGTGTGGGGGCGTGGGTTCTGAAAACGCCGAGCCAGACCTATGAACTGTACAAAGCGCCGCCAGAGCTACTGAAGGCAGGACTGGCGGTTACGGTGACAGGCGAGATCCGTGCCGATGTGATGACGACCACGATGGTTGGCCCTGTGCTGGAAGTGAAGGGATTTGAGGTTTCGGGATAGCCATTGACGGGAGGGGCGATCGCGTAGTCTACAGTAGATCGAAAATAGGTTTATTTCACAAAGAAGCTTCACTTCGATCCCCCTAAATCCCCTTAAAAAGGGGGACTTCAAGCCATTTTTAGCTCGGTTCCCCCCTTCATGAAGGGGGGCTAGGGGGATCTAACCATGTGATCTACTGATTTCCTATCGCACCCAGAATCGTCCTAAATACTCCTCATTGGCTCGATTCGGTGGAGACTGATCCACCTTCGTCAACGACTTCATCTCAAACCGAGCTGTTAATAACGACTCTATTTCATCTAAACCGACCCCAAACGGAGGGCCACCGGGGCGATCGTGTGCCCAGAAGAGAGCGATCAACTCTCCCTCTGGACGGAGTAGACCTGCGGCAATCTCCACATACTGTGGTCGTAGCTCTGGGGCGATCGCACAAAAGCAGGTATGCTCTAGCACATAGTCAAACTGGTGGGCAAATTCGGGCAAGAGGGAAAAGATATCTCGCTGTAAAAACTGTATGTTGGTTAGATTTCGAGAGGTTGCATTAGCCCTAGCATCGGCGATCGCTGAGGGTGCGAAGTCAAACCCCACGACCTCAAATCCGTGCGCGGCAAACCATAGCGCATCGTGTCCTCGCCCGGAACCAATCACCGCTATGCGTCCTGGTTTCGGAGCCTGATCGGACTGTAGGAATGACACAAAGGCTGGTGCAGGCTGTCCCAAATCCCAGCCCGTTGTTCCGTCTTGATAGCGTCCCTCCCAAAACTCTACGGATAACTCATCGGCGGAACGTGATACTGCGTCTGTCATAGGTTTCCATTTCAGTGTGCTTTTCTATTGTCAGTAGATCGAAAACAGCTTGATTCCACGATAAACCCTAACGTTGATCCCCCTAAATCCCCCTTAAAAAGGGGGACTTCTAACCACGTCTGGCTCGGTTCCCCACTTTTCAAGGGGGGCTAGGGGGGATCCAAACACGGTGTTTGATCTACTAATTGTAGATAGGGCTGAAGGGATTCGTTTTGAGTTTTGAGGACTGAATCGGCTTTGTTGCATGATTAGAAGGATGATCAGGCTCACCTTGAGGTCGTCCGGGTATTAAGCTTCGACTTTGTAGCTATCGGGTTTAGCGATCTGAATCATGCGGTTGAGCGCAATACATTTGATGAACAATTCCACGGCTTGATTGTCAAATTGACGCGCACTGAGATTGCCCCCCAAAATAGTCTTAAAGCGGAACATGGTAGTTTCAGCAATCGAACGACGATGATAGC
>JACYMB010000103.1 GCA_015272205.1 Synechococcales cyanobacterium T60_A2020_003
AAGTCCCCAAACCCAAACGCCAAAAAGATAAACCTCACGTCTCCACTGCTCGATTGCTGAGTGAAGCGAAATCTAAAGAAGATAAAACAGTACCTTGAAAGGGCTGGTAATGACCCAGTAGTCTAAGGCTAATGGTTGCGGTGCCGCTGGGGTGGCATTCTTCACGCAAATACTCGGCACCTCGCTCGGTTAACCACACCTCTTTGATGGCTGCTTTCTCGCTCTCGATTAGTCCCTTGGCCTCCAACTCCTGAATTAAGGATTGGCGATCGCCCGCAGGTATCTTTTTCAGGTCTCCGGGAGTTGCGCTTTTCGATGCACACATCTTAACGACTAAAACTTGCGCCTCTGTTAACGGAATCTCTCCCTCAAGTTTTAGTAAGGCTTTACCCGCCGATGAAATTTTGAACCGACTCACTTGACGGGAATAGTCAACAATTTCTCGATCTCCCAACTCTCTGCAAAGTTTGTCTCGCTCGGAGGCAGATGCTTTCTCACTGACCGCAAGTTTGCCAATCGGCGTTCGATAGCCCTCATGCCCTAGAAGCTTCAGTAGAAATTTAAGTTCCTTTGCTTGCATGATCTAGCTCCTTATCGAGGCTTTGCCCTTGAAGGTTTCCTGTATGCCATAGTACTCACTCTAAAACTCGATCTAACGTATTTCCCAGAAAATTGCTCAAATTCAACCTAAAAATCATTAAAAAATCAAAAACATAGTAGCCGACGGGTTACTACACCAAGAGAAGCCTGGGTTCATCTTTTCTTTGCTGATAGCGAAATAGCCATGGAACCAAGGGTAGGTTTCTTCAGCATCACCCAACTGGAGGATAGTTCACGATGAATTTTCAGAATTTCCCCTATGACATTTGTATGTCCAAAACGTGACAGTTTATGGGATGTTTGAGATGTTTAGCTTGGCTATTAGGCACTGAGTCTGTGATGTTTTGTCCGGTACTTCCCAATGGACTGATGAAAACGGCCTCAGCAGCTTTGACAACCTTTGGTGTTTCTTGCGTGCAAGAGATGTTACATAATTTCGCGAAACCAGGCAAGTAAATCCTAAAAATGTAACAATTGTTACAAGATAACTCTCTCCTTCGGTAGGGGCAGGGATGGCTCAAACGCTGCAACTGACCGATGAGAGGATATCGGTTTGACATGTCACTCAAAGGGGTACTCGATATGCTCACTCCCGAACTCGCCAATGGTCTTGTTGTGATTACGACGGTTAGCTTAGCTAGCTGTATTTTGATACCGATCTTTTGTTGGCTACTAGTCAATCATGCGAATGCGGTTGAAAAGGCTCATGACCTCCACCAAACTGCATAGCAAAGCCACCTCCAGAAAACTCATAAAATTAGCAATTCCTCAAGATTTAAGGACGTATTTCGCCTAGCGTCCAACAGCGTTGATCGGTTAAACACCGCTCGCAGATCAGCACGGTTTCTCGCTGACCTCTGGTAATGTGTAGCTCTTCGTCCAGGTACAAAATTGTGAGTAATCCTTTGGGCGATCGCCTTGGTGCTGGCTGAATCCGGTATGGATGAAACGACGGCTCGCCAGCGGGGTGAGGATGCCATCATCGCCATCCAAGGTGCGTTGATGGTGTCCCAAGGGCTAGATCAGCCAGCATCCTTTCAACGGGTCATTCAGTCGTTACCCCAGACTTTGATGCGAGGACTGGAGTAAATACGATCGATTAAGGTTTGTTTCCGTTGTACTGTGGAGATGGTAGTTGAAGCTTGAGTGGTATGAATTTAGTTCTCATTCTGATCGGCGTGCTGATTGGGCTTTTCGCGATCGCGATCGCCCTTTATCTATTGACGGCTCGGCGGTATCAATCGTCCAGTTCGGTCGCCAATTCCTACGATCAGTGGACAGAGGACGGGATTTTGGAATTCTACTGGGGCGAGCATATTCATTTAGGACACTACGGTTCTCCGCCAAAACGGAAGAATTTTCTCAAGGCCAAAGAGGACTTTGTGCATGAAATGGTGCGCTGGGGAGGACTCGATCGCCTGCCGCCAGGAACCACCGTTTTAGACGTGGGGTGCGGTATTGGGGGCAGCAGCCGGATTTTGGCACGGGACTACGGATTTGAGGTGACTGGCGTAACCATTAGTCCTAACCAAGTGAAACGGGCACGCGAGCTAACCCCTCCTGGTCTGTCTGCTCAGTTCCATGTGGACGATGCGATGGCGCTCTCAATTCCAGATGCGAGTTTTGATGTGGTGTGGTCCATCGAAGCAGGCCCCCACATGCCGGATAAGGCCATTTTTGCGAAGGAATTACTGCGCGTCCTTAAACCGGGTGGTGTGTTGGTAGTGGCAGATTGGAACCAGCGGGACGATCGCCAAACGCCTCTCAATGTCTGGGAGAAGCCCGTCATGCGGCAACTGTTGGATCAATGGTCGCATCCTGCCTTTGCCAGTATTGAAGGCTTCTCGGAAGTATTGGAGGAAACGGGACTCGTACAGGGACAGGTTGTCACCGCCGACTGGACTCAGCAAACTCTCCCGTCTTGGATAGACTCGATCTGGCAAGGCATTGTGCGTCCAGAAGGCTTGGTTCGGTTTGGTGTGACCGGGTTTGTTAAATCGGTGCGAGAAGTGCCGACGCTGTTGCTGATGCGTCTGGCCTTCGGTACAGGGCTATGTCGCTTTGGCATGTTTCGCGCCATTCGAGCAAATCGACCCGCATCGGCTTCAGAAAGCAGGTCTAGCCAAATGACTCAGGTGTAAGGCGTGATGACCTGTGCAGTTTTTAGGGATTTCGCCCCTACGTTCACGAACGAATCTCCCGGATCTCGTTTCTACGGTTGTAGCCTTCACAGGCGATCGCTTCTCACACACGAGCCTTTGCCAGAGTGGAAACCGACGGCCTTCTGACATCCTCGGTGGAGCAGTGGAGTATATTAGACTCCGGCGTTGTTGCATGAAAGAGGGGTTGCGGGCGGGAGAGGCATGGTAAATTTCAGTTATCACACATAAAACCTGCCATGAAACCTCAATACCGCATCCGCAACTGGTCAGAGTATAACGCTGGATTGAAGGCTAGGGGAAGCCTCACCTTCTGGATCGAAGAATCTGTGCTGGGGCAGTGGGTGGTCGAGGAGTTGAGCGGCAAACCCGGCGCGTCAGTTCTTTATAGTGACCTTGCGATTCAAACAATGGCGACCGTCAAAG
>JACYMB010000104.1 GCA_015272205.1 Synechococcales cyanobacterium T60_A2020_003
CAATCCATTAAAGGCGCGATCGGCGATGATGGGGGCGTTGGTACTGGACGGTTTGACCCGTTCTACAGGAAAGAAAGACGACCGACCTGAACCAGATTTTTCAACGAACCGAGCTTGGAACGGAACGGGTTGATTCAGGAAATCGCGATTGCTGTCAAATCCTGGGGTGATGATCTCCGGGGCGAGGGGAGCTGCCAGATCCACCAGCGTCGTTTCCACATCCCATGTGCCCAAAAACCAGTCGGGATAGAACAGGTCACCTTCGGCGGGTTGCACCGGAGGTTTAGTGTGCCAATTTGGAAATTGTCCTAGGCGATCGCTCAATGCACCTGCCCACGCCTCAGCGCTACACAGCAACCACACCAACAGCAGCATCACCAAAAAAATCCATTGGGCTTTGCGTCGTTTCTTCTTCATAGGGTTTCGATGGGGTTGGGTGTCCAGAGTTCACCGTATTGATCTTTGAGGGTTGCCCAAGATTCCACCTGTCCAGGTTCGTACTCTCCGGGCTTCCCCCACTGGAGAAAGAGACTTAGCGCAGGGTCGCCGCTCTCATCGAGAAACCGGATCGCGTAGGTGGTGAAGTTGCCGCGCTTGGCCTCACCTGTTTCAAACTTGACCTGGGTAATTTTGTCCATGTTTAGGTGAAACTCGAACGCATCCTGATGCATGTTCGCGTACTTGCCCTTTGGCAATTCGGCATAGAACAGCTTTTCCACTGTCCCACGAGCTTCTAAAACAGCCGCGCTGCTGGTCACAATCAGGCGCACGGTTCCTAACGACGTACACGCTTCCAAAAAGTCTTTGAGGGTTGCAGTCATGGCGATTATGAAATAATGCTTCGGAGTCAGTATACCGCTCAATATCGCGCAAACTCGTACAATCGTGACTCACCGTTCAACGGCTCCCAGGGCTTTAAGATTCATTTTCTGAGGGATGGAAAGACCCTTGATCCCAGTAATATTCATGCCTTCGTAGGGGCGATCGCTCCTAAAGGTTTTCACTGGTTAATAAAGTTGCCAATACCATACCCAACTGCAGCTTCAGGTGCGCTACGTAATGCTGATAATAGCGATCGCAGATATGGCTCTAGTTGCTGATTGGTGTGCTGGACTGTTTGACAAAGTTGTTCGCTAATCGGGTGAAGAATGAGGCGAATTTGACTGTCTCGGATGTAATCTAAAACGGTGGTTTTCAGAATTGCGTAGTGGCTGAAGACTGTAACATGACCCTCCAATAGTTCAGCAACAAGCTGTTGGATAAAATGGTCTGGGACATATTCCATAATCACAGGCTGCTGCGTGTATTCGATTGCGGATGTAGCCTCATCATGAGACACTCGCGTTTCGATTAAGCTGCGGCAGACCAGGGATTCCAAGGCTTCGAGAAGATTGGCACGGGAAATACCTGGAACGATGTCGTCTTGTAGAGTGGCGATCGCTGTCCATTCTCGATTAAGGGCTAACCAATACATGATGGTTTGCTCTAAGGGCGACAATCGAGGTGCCCGAATCATTGTAGGAACCCTAGTCAATAGTGTTGGGAATTATGCATTGACGCTTTAAAAGCTCGAATTTCGAGCTTAGAACTATCAAGAATTTATTGGGTTAGTCGTTTTTTGCCAAATTTCTCCGCACAGTCGTTCTGTAGAGTGACTGGTTATTGGAATCCTATTTGATTTTTGAAAGTTTTTTAGCTTCTCCGTGAAAGCCCCGCACTCTGCCGAAGGCGAGTGTCGGGATGAAAGCGGGGCGGTTGCGAGTCCCCCTTGCAGCTATGCCAAGCAATCGCGGGGCGGCGGAGAGGGGAGACGAGCAAACCGCCAGCCTGGTATAATTGGCTAAGCATCGCAGGGTTGATTTCCCCTGATAGGTACGCTTTCGACCGACAACTGGAGTTGACCGACCCGTAGGCCTAGGCCGCAAGTCTCCCGTTTCCAAGGTTGCAATAGAGAGCATTTTTGAAACAGCACAGCAAACCTCCTTGGTGGAAAAAATTGTCAACAGTGGGGCTGGGCGTCTTCCTCACTATAAAAAGCTCGAACCCGGTAACCAGTGGTAGAACACTTCCGGTGGGAGAAGCCCGCACCGTATGTTTGCATCGGTGTCGGGAGTACGTCACAGTAGAGCCTTTGCGGCGTAAGAGTTTGATTCCCTCTAAGTATGTATACTTGGAAGGAATCAAACTAGATTGCGCTATGGTGATGTCTCACTAGGAGACAAAGACATTAATGCGCTTCCTGATCGATGGACTACGGCAATCTAGCCGTCGTTCCCTGAATGTTAACGGCTCGACCCAGATCTATAGAGGAATCGGAGTAGTCTTCTGTCTTTAATCCGAAACAGCCCGTCAATGGAAAACCGTTCATCCCCTTTCCCCTCACCTGATGCCAGCACCTCTCTTAGAGACCACATCGCGGATCTAATTCAGACGCATCCCGATCGCCGGATTCCTTTCACAGCATTTATGGACGCGGTGCTGTACCATCCCCAGTACGGCTACTACAGTACCCAAGAGGCCATTGGCTCCCGGCGGGGTGATTTTGTCACCTCACCGAATCTCTGCGCCGACTTTGGCGAACTCCTGGCCGAACAGTTTCGGGAGATGTGGGAGCGGTTAGATCATCCGAATCCATACCGATTAATTGAAATGGGAGCCGGACAGGGACGGTTAGCCGATGATATTTTGCAGTACCTCCAGCGGCAGGCTCCAGACTGCTTTGAGGCTGTGCAGTATGGGATTGTGGAGCGATCGCCCCAACTGATTGCCCAACAACGGGAACGACTGAACGCATTGACCCACAAAATCCAGTGGTATACCTGGGACACCATTCCCTCAAACTCGGTGATTGGGTGCTTCTTTTCCAACGAACTCGTGGATGCGTTTCCGGTGCATCAGGTTATCCGTCAGGATGGGCAGCTTCAGGAAATTTATCTCACGGTGGATGAGTCTGGGACATGGCGCGAAGTCAGCGATCGCCCCTCCACCGACGCCCTGCAAGCCTACTTTGACCGCATTGAGATTGACCTCACTAGCGATGCCTATCCCGACGGCTACCGGACTGAGGTTAATTTGGCGGCGTTGGATTGGTTAAAGACGGTGGGCGATCGCCTGCATCGGGGCTACATCCTCACCATCGACTACGGGTATCCGGCTCAGCGCTATTACAGTCCAGCGCGTTCCCAGGGCACGCTGCAATGCTACTACCAGCACCAACACCACTCCGATCCCTACCTTCATCTCGGTCAGCAGGACATAACGGCGCATGTAGACTTCACAGCCCTAGAGCGACAGGGTGAACAGGGCGGACTTCGCACCGTTGGCTTTACCCAGCAAGGGCTATTTCTCATGGCGCTAGGATTGGGCGATCGCCTCTTGGAACTGTCTACGCCAAAATCTGGCTTGGACTTGCAAACCATTCTGCTGCGCCGCGAAGCCTTACACGGTCTTGCCGATCCTACAGGGGTGGGCAACTTTGGCGTTTTGGTGCAAAGCAAAGGAATGGAGGGGGATGGAGCAGAGCTTAAAGGATTCCGGATGCCCCCGATGGGATAAGTCTGTAGCGAACTTTCCTTGATCAGTCCCGGAGAGTCCTTTATGGTTTGCTTGAACCGTTCGTGCATTAGCTCTCATCATTAATCCCCTTTGCCCTAATTCTCAAACACCGTGCGCTATCAAATTACCCATCAAACCGCGTATATCTACAGCGAGCCCGTTGCCCTCGCGCCGCACATGCTGCGGTTGCGTCCTCGCTCGGATGCCAACCAACAGCTCCATCGGTTTGACCTGAGCATTGAACCCGCTCCCGTCGGTCAGTCAGCGATGATCGATTTAGACGGTAATTCTATCCATAAAGTGTGGTTTTCAGACACTCCCGTTTCGGAACTGCTGATCACCACCGTTTCGGAGGTGGAAACCCTCTGCACTAATCCGTTTGCCTACTTGCTCGACCCGTGGGCGGTGAATCTTCCCCCTGCCTATTCCGACAGTCCACCGCTAGGGTTGCAGCCGTACCTAGCCGGATACCTGAGCAAAATTCCCGGAGCGATTGATCCCGTTGCCGCTCAGCTTGCCCAAGAGGTTTGGTACGAGGTTTCTGGGAATACGGTTGCATTTCTCAGCACGTTAAACCAGCGCATTTACGAGCACTGCGGATACACCATTCGCGAGACGGGTGGGCCCTTTCCCCCCGGTGTAACCTGGACAAAAAAATCCGGCTCTTGCCGGGATGTTTCGGTACTCTTCATGGAGGCGTGTCGTGCGATGGGGTTAGCGGCCCGGTTTGTGAGCGGATACCAAGAAGGGGATGTGGACACGAACGATCGCCATCTCCATGCCTGGGCAGAAGTATATTTGCCGGGGGCAGGCTGGCGAGGGTTTGATCCCACCCATGGGCTAGCGGTGAGCGATCGCCATATTGCCCTAGTTGCGTGCCCCCATCCCCAAGATGCAGCCCCTATTACTGGAACATTGCTTAAGGGAGGGGTGCGATCGCAAATGACGTATACCCTAAAGATTACGGGACACGAACCGACCGAGGTGACGGGCGATCGCCAGACAACCTCCTCCCTAACGCAACAGCAGTCCTAGGGATTGGTAAACAGATCGTTAATACCACTACCACTGCGATCGCGTTGGTTATTGCCAAGATTGGCATCGTCGTTAAAGGGATTGCCGTCTATGAAAATGTCGGGATCGTAACTGATCACCACACGATAGGTAGGCGGAAATTCCCCTTCGGCTGGTGATGACGCATCCCAACTGCGAGAGTAGGACAGCTTCAGTTTTTGACCAGGGGCAAGGTCTTCAAAGTTCTTTTGTGCCCGCAGAATTGGACTGCTGCCGAGGGGAATCTCGTAGAGGAAAACACCTTGCTGTCCCGGACTGGAATCAAATAGGGAATCGCCAATATTCTCGACCACGCCTGTAATCTTGACCGTTCCCCGAAACTGGGAGGTTTGATTGGTGATGGCAAACTGAATCTGTGTAGCCGCCGGATCGGCAGGTTCCAAGGACTTCAGGGTTAAATCATAGGGCGTGTTGAAACCCGTGCCTTTGGGCGTAACCCGCAGGTAATAATCCCCGGCCTCTAAGTTAAAAATTCCATCTCCTGAGTAGCCGCCTGCCGAGCTACGTGCCTCTTTAGCGACGATCTTCTCAACCAGATCGCCATTGGTGTCCAGCACGTCAACTTGGGTCGCCCCCTTAGTACTATCGAGTCCTAGGGCAAGACCACCATCCTCGGTCTGTTCAAATTGGTAATAGTCGCTGAGATCGGCATCACCCACATAGTCGGAATAACTCGCCTGGGATGAAGATACCGTAATCGGTCGTGCTGTCCCCAAGGAATTACCTGCCAAGTCAGGATAGGCTGCCGCTTTGAGCGTGTAAGCTGTTTCGCCAATGCGAAGCTTGGGATCGCGCGACACTCGCAGGTAGTATTTACCTGCCTCTAACGTTGTTTGGATTTTGCCGTCATCAGCTTTTTGGAGAACCTTGCCCTTCCGATTTTGGAGTTCAAGGTCTGTAGAGACGCCCTTCAGCGAGACGGCTAGGCTGCTACGCGCCCCAAATTTGAGTTGGAGAAAATCATCAAAGTCACTACCACCAATCCGATCTTTGAACAGAATGGGCTTGGTACCAAGATTACGAAATGCAGAGCGATTGGCGTCAGCAATACTGTTGTCAGCTTTATCGTTTGCCATGGGGGTTGCTCCTTCCAAATGGCTATATGTAGGGAGTTCTGTATCGCAGAGAACCATGTTGTCCTCGTTGTCCTCTACGTTAATTATTGCTGATACAAAATAAACGGACTCTATTCCGCAGAGCTGGCTTGGCGATCGCATCGCCATCGGTCGCGCTCTACGCAGCCGAAACCTCTGCCCATCTAAACGCGTCCATCGTAGAGCATCTAGTCTTCGCGCCCCCTTTAGCGCTATAAAGATCAGGTTGTGATGTTGACACGGATCTCCAGTTAGAAAACGTTGGAAAAATTCATGGGAATTCAGATTGGGCGACCAATTCAACCACTGGTGAAAGCATGGGATAGCTATGCTGCGATCGCCTGGGTATTTGCAGGATTATGGCTCTTTCTCCTGTGTGTCCTAGCCTTTGGATGGCGACTGGGCGGCATTGGCCTCATTGATGAAACCGAACCCCTGTTTGCCGAAGCTGCACGGCAAATGACCGTCACCGGAGACTGGATCACCCCCTACTTCAACGAAGCGACCCGGTTTGATAAACCCCCGCTGATCTACTGGCTGATGGCGATCGCCTACGAAACCTTGGGCGTTCATGAATGGTCGGCACGGCTCCCCTCTGCACTGTCGGCCTGCGCGATCGTGGTTGCGGGATTTGTGACTCTGCGGTATTTCGGGTTTCCTCATCCAGCGGGTGTCCCCAACGAGCAATCGCACCCGTTGAGCGTTCAAAGTCTGCCCGCAACCGTCAACCGTCAGCTTTGGCTCTCCGCCTGGATTGGGGCAGGGATTATGGCCTTTACCCCCGAAATCATTGCCTGGGCACGGACAGGCGTATCGGATATGCTGCTCACGGGCTGCATGGGACTGGCGCTGCTGTGCTTCTTTTGGGGATACGTTCACAATCAGCAACCTGGAACCCAGCGCAACTGGTATTTGGGATTCTTTGTTTGGAGTGCCCTTGCGGTATTAACCAAAGGCCCTGTTGGGATTGTGCTGCCTGTTTTGATCATTGGTGCGTTTGTAGGCTTTACCAACACCTGGCGATCGCTCTGGCGCGAGGTTCCCTGGCTTTGGGGCAGTCTTCTATTTCTGCTGATTTCCGTCCCTTGGTATGTGCTCGTCATCCAGGCCAATGGAGAGGACTATATTGATAGTTTCTTTGGCTACCACAACCTGGAACGCTTTACGGAAGCCGTAAACGACCATTCGGCTCCCTGGTTTTTCTACTTCATTGTGACCTTGGTGGGGTTCTTTCCATGGTCGGTGCATTTGCCCGTGGCGATCGCCCGTCTTCGATTTTGGAAACTGGCTGAGTGGCGCAACCAACCCCGCACAGCCCATCTCAGCGTCTTTTTGCTGATTTGGTTTGCTGTAATCTTTGGGTTCTTTACCATCGCCGCCACCAAACTACCGAGCTATCTGCTGCCTGCGATGCCTGCAACGGCAATGCTGATGGGGCAGTTTTGGAGTCATCAGGTGCTAGGGATTGTGCGATCGCCCCGTTCCACCTCGCGGGCGGTGCTGGTGAGCCATTGGATCTTTGTCGTGCTGGCGATCGCCTTTGCAGGGGTAATTTTCCGGGCACCGTGGCTAATTGTGGATAAATCCATCCCTAATTTGGTAGACGTTACACGACACGCGATCGCCATTCCGGTGGGCGTTGCCGTGTGGCTGGGCATGGCGATCGCTGCAAGTATCCTGATCTTGATGCGGAAAGGTCGCTGGATTTGGGGCGTGCAGATTGTCGGATTTGCGATGTTTTTAATCCTCTCCATCCTGCCCTTCATCGACACCCTCGATGCCATCCGCCAATACCCGATTCGCGCCGTTGCCGAAACGATTCTGGAGGAACGACAGCCCAATGAGCCTGTGGTGATGGTGGGCTTTAATAAACCCAGCATTGTGTTTTATAGCCAGCAACCCGTCACCTTTTGGTCGTTGCCTCGCCAAGCGATTAACCGCATTCGTCGGGAGTATGAACGCCAAAATCCAGACCTGGACTCGATTCTGATAGTGGGACAGTCGCGCAAAATCCGAGAAACGGAAATTCCAGAGACGCTTTACACGGTCTTGAATGAAGTGGATGCCTACTCGGTCGTGCGCTTACCGTTGCCGTTACCCAAGACCTTAGAAGCACCCAAACAGGAAGAGGAGTAACATTCCAGTTGAATCGCGACCTAGATAGCTGTTCTATGATGGAGGGATGCAAACGCTTACGATAACCCGACCCGACGACTGGCATCTGCATCTCCGCGACGGTGCGGCGCTAAAGGCAGTGCTGCCGCATACAGTGCGCCAATTTGCCCGTGCCATCGTCATGCCAAATTTGAAGCCTCCAGTGCGATCGATTGCCGATGCTGCTGCCTATCGCGATCGCATCCTAGCAGCGATCCCGCCTGGTCAGCACTTTGAGCCGCTGATGACCCTTTACCTCACGGACAACACCAGCCCGAATGAGATTATCGCGGCCAAAGCATCCCCGTTTGTCAAAGCGGTCAAGTACTACCCAGCAGGGGCTACGACCAATTCAGATTTGGGCGTGACGGACATTAATAAGTGCGATCGCGTCTTTGAAGCGATGCAGCAGGTCGATATGCCGTTATTGCTGCATGGGGAAGTAACCGATCCAGAGGTTGACGTGTTCGATCGTGAGAAGGTGTTTATCGAGAAACATCTGATCTCGCTCAAGCGGCGATTCCCAAACCTGCGCGTAGTCCTTGAACACATCACCACCTCGGATGCCGTAGAGTTTGTCCTGGCAACCCCCACTATCGCCGCCACCATCACGCCACAGCATCTATTGTTTAGCCGCAATATTCTCTTCAAAGGCGGCATTCGTCCCCATTTTTACTGTTTGCCCATTTTGAAACGGGAAGTGCATCGTCAGGCGCTTTTGCAAGCCGCAACCTCTGGAAATCCCAAGTTTTTTCTAGGCACCGATAGCGCTCCCCATGCCCGCAATAGCAAAGAAAATTCCTGCGGCTGTGCAGGGTGCTATTCAGCGCTGCACGCTATGGAGCTATACGCTGAGGCGTTTGAGCGCGCTAATGCCCTGGATAAACTGGAAGCGTTCGCCAGCTTCTATGGCCCAGACTTTTATCAACTCCCACGCAATACCGAACAGATTACGTTAACTAAAACCACCTGGCGGATTCCCGATGAAGTACCCTTTGTTGATGACTCTGGACTCGTACCCCTAGGGGCAGGGCAGGAGATGACGTGGCAGATGGCTTGATTCCATTAGCGTGAAACCGTAGACGGGCGATCGCCTCTCCGTCCACCTCTCAAATCATTGCCGAGCGAGCGTTAATTGGAAATCTCGGCAATCTCAATCACGCGCCCTTCGAAATCCTTCACCAGAAAATTCATCGGCTTTTCGCGGCGCAGCTTGTAGCGGAGGCGGCGCGTTTGCACCCGCAAGAAAATTTGCTCTAAACAATCATGATCGAAGCTGACATGGCGTTGGCGATCGCGATGTCCATAGCTTGCGCCCGAAATCACATGAAGCTGAGTATTTTTCCGCAATTGATACCACAACCCTTCCGGCATCGTGGATTGGGTTGTCGTTCCCAGGGTGCCAGCCGACATGTAGAGCGGATCAACCGCCGTTGCGCCAATCGTCTGCTCGTAGTTGTAGTAATACTGAAGCGGCACATCCGCTGAGGGCAATTCCAGCATTCCCTCATAAAACTGACGGGCAATGTCCAGATCCGTCACCATGATGGTGAACACCTTCGGTGCGCTATTCAAAAACATCCACATTGCTCCGGCATACGCGACAAGGAGCAATACCATAATGCCCTGGGTAGACAGCAAGCCATCGATCGTCGGCAGTGCTGCCAGGGTTAAAGGATGGGGGGTGGTCAGACCAGATGCGATCGCACCGTTAAGAGCACTCATGAACATGGGCTAAATTCGAAGGTTACTTCCAACATCACTACTTCCGATCATAGGCGCGATCGCCCAAACCGACCGTCAAGAGTTCATCAATCCTCCTGACCAGAGCCGTACATCCAGGCCTCAAGCTGGCGATCGCCATAGTATTTCAGCCGAGGTGTCCCCTGCTGGAACAGGGGCGAAATCTGGTGTCCCGCCGCTGCCAAAGCTGTATAGACGCCCAGATTCACATAGTGTTTCATCCAGTCTAGCAGGGCAGGCAAACCAACCTGGGGCAAAATCCGGGTAATCAGCAGCGGATGGCGTAATCCTGTCCAAAATAGGGTTTGAGCCAGGGGCGAAAATTGCACGACATCCTGCAAAAACGGTTTCAGTACCCCATCCCCCAATTGCGCCATTTCCCCAAATACCGCAGACAGCACCCGATTCACATGGTCGGGCGACAGGGTTTGATGTACCCCCACGCTCATGGATTTCTGAAACAGCCAGGTGACGCTGAGGTTGGGTTGATACGGTTGTAGGGCTGCCAACGCGTTTCGGGTTAGCAAATCTTGGGACAGAGCATCGTGGATTCCCGTGGTTAACCGCTGGAGATGGCGCAACATCGCCCCAAATCCTCCAAAACTCAAGGGCGACTGCACGCCGCTACTATCTCCGGCAAACAGCACCCGATCCCAGGGCGATCGCAGTGGACTGTTGCGGTAGCTGGGGAAAAAGCCAAACAGGGCACGTTTAATCGTCAGTTGATCGAGAGAAACCGACTGATACTCCGGCAACAGTCGCCAGTACTCATCAAACAAGTCCTCCAAACTGGGACGACTCGGTTCCGCATCTACGTAGGTAAATAGGTAGGTGGTGCGTCCATCGCGGGCGGGAAACGCTTCCCAAAAGTACTGACACTGGTTCTGAATCGGCGTGAAGGACGCAAACAAATCTCCGGTTTCATTCTCCGGAAAACCTTCCGCGCAAGTTCCGACGACCATACAGACGGCATCGGGGGTTTGACCCTTTCGAGCTTGCTGAGCAATGGGCGAAAAATGTCCCATCATGTCGATCATCAGCCGAGTCGTCAGCGTGTGAGGCGTTCCATCCGATTCAGTGGCGATCGCCACTCCATTGGGATGCACCGTTGCCCCCGTAAACGCCATTTGTTCCAGCAGTTTGCCCCCGTTCGCCAAAAACGTCGCTTTCAGCCGATCGAGCAAATAGACCGGATCAACGCCAATATTCAGCACGTCCTCAACGGCGATCTCCATACCATCAGGAAACTTCACCCAGGCAGGATTATATTCTGTGGCGATCGCCGCCTCTAGGTCTGCCGCTGTGAGTAACTCCAGATCAACTAAAACCTGAAGCTCCTTTCGGGAAATATTCCACTCCTGATCCCTTCCCCGCAGCATGCCCCGTTCGATCAAGGCGACCCGCCAGCCCTGCCGCACCAATGCCCCCCCTAGCATGATGCCCAATGTGCCTCCGCAGATCACTACATCCCAATCGGGGGACTCTAAGGGCGTAGATGCGGTGGTGATTACATTTGGGACCGGACGCGATCGCGTTTTGTAGGATTCCCAAAGGCGATCGGCGCGGCGGAGATTGTTGAGAGTTCCGGGCAAGGATGCCAGAAGTTGTTCGGTTGTACCAGTAGTCATGAAGTGATTCCACACGAGCCTGAGATCTAATCTATTAAATCTATTAAATCTAATAAATCTAAGGCTGTTGTTATACCAATCGCCCATGAGGTGATAACGTCACCCCGCAGGATGAAAATCTATTTTCAGAGCAACTCTGAGTGTTGAGTTCTCAGTTTTGAGTTGTGAATGCGTCGCTACGCCAGGTTAACGGCGTTGCTGAATTAAGGTATGAATTAGGGTTAGAGTCAATGCAATGTCCCGAATGCCAGTCCACGCCCATCCGTAAGAAAGGCAAGAAGGGTAAACAGAATCACATCTGTGTCGATTGTGGGTGATAGTTTATCGATCGTTATGAACCGCGTCGGGGTTAAAGCGAGGACGTCAAACGAGAATGCTTAAAGATATACACCAATGGCATGGAATTTCGCGGTATTGAACGCGTCAAAGGCGTGCATCATACAACGATTATCTACTGGGTCAAACAGATTGGTGAACGTTTGCCAGAGGCATATGATCCTGAGACTGTCCCCGAAGTTGGGGAACTCGATGAACTCGAAACGTTTGTGGAAGCCAAAAAACAAAATTTGGCTGTGGACAGCGGTAGACCACTTCACGTCAGGGATATTGGGTTGAGTGCTAGGCGACCACAGCGCTGAGACGTTTGCCCCCTTGTGAACAGTTGTGGCGCAATGGCAATGCTACTTCTATGTCACCGATGTTTGGTCTGTTTATCCGGGGTTTATTCCAGAGGGAGACCAGATCGTGAGCAAAACCTATATGGCCCGAGTTGAGTCAGAGAACACGCGCTTACGGCACTACCTAGCACGCCTACACCGTAAGACACTGTGCTATTCCAAGTCCGAGCAAATGCTGAGATGCTCAATCCGTTTGTTACTTCATTACCTCAAATTTTGGGATGTACCCGTTCCCATGTAAATTCATACCTTAATTCAGCAACGCCGCCAGCCTCTGTCGTCAATCCTATCGAACAAGTCTGGCAGTACTTGAAAAAGCGGTTGCGCTGGCAACGGCCTTGTAACCTGGATGCGTTACGGGTTCTGATTCGCGTTCGCTTGCTGGAACTCACTCCTGCTATCGTTGCCTCTATCATCGGCAGAAGGTCTATTTTGGACGCTATATCTGTAGCTGGTATTGAAGGAATTGGTATAGTCCCTCTCCTAAGAAACAAAAAACAGGGACAAGGCTCGAAATCTCCTCCCTGCCATGTTTTTATGCTTTGGGCGATCGTCAAATGGGAGCGATCGCCCAAAGATTGAAACCAACTCAGTCTTGCCCCTGAATCGCAAAGATTTGCGGAGCAATAAACGCCTGAGGCAGAAGCTGGACAGGACGTTCAGCAACCAGAGGTAGACTCTCGCGAATTTGGCTCGCGACAGCAACGGTTTTCACGTCGTACATCCGGGTAGCCAGCTTAGGATAAACGCCAATCGCGATAATTGGAACAATCAAGCAAGCCGCGATGAATGCCTCGCGAGGATTTACATCCGTCAGATTGAAGCGCTCTACTAAGGACTTGTTCTCCGCCCCGTAGAAGACCTGGCGCAGCATGGAGAGCAAATAGATGGGAGTTAGGATCACACCGATTGCGGCCAGTAAAACAATAGATGTCTTGAACAGGTTGCTGTAAGCATCGCTGGAGGTGAATCCTAAGAAGATAGTCAACTCGCTCACAAAGCCACTCATTGCCGGAAGTGCAAGGGATGCCATCGAACCTGCCGTGAAGAAGGCAAAGGTTGTAGGCATACGCTTGGCCATACCACCCAGTTCGTCCATCGAAAGGGTATGAGCACGCTCATAAACCACACCAGACAGGAAGAACAGAACTGCGGAAATTAGACCGTGAGACACCATCTGTAGAATTGCTCCACTCAAACCGATGGTGGTAAAGGATGCAATTCCCAGTAGGACAAAGCCCATGTGGGCGATCGAGGAGTACGCCATCCGCCGCTTCAAGTTGGTCTGGGCAAAGGCAGTCAGTGACGCATAGATAATACTCACAACACCCAAAATAGCCAATACAGGCGCAAAGTAAGCATGGGCATTGGGCAGCATCTCCATATTCATGCGGATTAAACCATAGCCTGCCATTTTGAGCAGTACGCCTGCCAGAATCATTGAAACGGGAGCCGGAGCTTCGCCGTGAGCATCGGGCAACCAAGTGTGAAACGGAAAGATGGGAAGCTTGACACCAAAGGCAATCAGAAATGCTACATATACGAGGATTTCAAACGGTAAGGAGTACTCCTTAAGCGCCAGCTCCTGCATGCTAAACGTCGTTACATCACCGTAAAAGGCCATTGCAAACGCCGCTAGCAAAATAAATAGAGAACCTGCTGCCGTGTAGAGAATAAACTTAGTCGCAGCATAGAGCCGATTCTGACCTCCCCAAATCGAGATCAGCAAATAGACAGGAACAAGCTCCAGTTCCCACATCAAGAAGAACATCACCAAATCCTGTGCCACAAAGACACCAACCTGGGCAGAGTACATCACCAGGATTAAAACGTAGAAGAGGCGCGTCTTATAGTTGATCTTCCAAGATGCCAAAATGGCTAGCGTTGTAATTAAGCCTGCCAGAATAACCAACGGCATGGACAGACCATCAGCGGCAACGGTCCAATTAAGACCAATCTGCGGAACCCAACTATAGCTTTCAACAAGTTGATAGTTTGGATTTCGCAGATCGTAGTTCTGCCAGAAGGTATAGAGAATAAAGAAGAACTCGGAAACCGCTACTCCCAATGTGTACCAGCGAATAAGCCGACCGTTTTGACTGGGCAAAAACGGAATCGGGATAGAAGCGATCAACGGAAAGACAATCAGGGCAGTAAGCCAGGGAAATTGAGGATCGAGCATGGGTTCGTACCCTAAATCAATGTTGCTGCAGTTGAGACTCAGGCCATCAAATCCTTGATTCAGCGTTCGGACAGGGCTTAATCTGAAACACTCTGATATAAAGAGGCGAGGGAAATCAGCGTAACCATCAACCTGTCGTATCGATATGCATTAGGACGCTGGAAATACAGGTTTCAGCTTAATCAAATGCCCTCGAACCCAAATCCCTAGTCACTACTTGTCTGAGAGACAAGGAACAACTCGACTGTTTCAGCAGTAAGGATTTGTACCTAATCAAGTACCATTATACCCGCTTTTGTTAAGTTAGTTAAACTTAGATGTCCTTTATTTTCAAGTTTTTATTCAATGCTTTACACAGACTGAAGTCGGGGATCCTTATCTAGGTAGAGCTACTCTTGTGTCCCTAAACTGATTGACCTGAAAGGGTTTTGGCATTTTTGAGTGGCAGTTTAGCACTACTCGGAGCGAATTAATTTTATCCGATCAAAAAAATAATTTCCCGTGGAATTAGCTGGTTATAAGATTTTGAGGCGATCGCTCCTCTCAAGATAAGGAAAGTACAATACGAGCCATTGATTTTGT
>JACYMB010000105.1 GCA_015272205.1 Synechococcales cyanobacterium T60_A2020_003
TTGAGGTTTCATGGCAGGTTTTATGTGTGATAACTGAAATTTACCATGCCTCTCCTGCCCGCAACCCCTCTTTCATGCAACAACGCCAGGTGAAGCAAGACGGCTCAAGTTGGCGATTAAGGTTTCTCGATGGCGAATGGCGGCGATCGCCACGTCCCACGCAAACGTAAACGACTGAAACGACTCCGCAGAGATCCGATCCTCATCGAGATCCACGACGACTCGTTCCAAAATCTCAAAGAGATGGTGGCGCAGTTGGGCTAGTTCTTCCAAGTCCTCGGTAGACTCCACCTGGTCAATTAGCCGCAGGATCTCCAGGTTATACATATGCGATAGGTCAAAGAATTATCGGCCTGTTCATGGGTCACAAGGAGCGCTTTTACAGCCACTGTTGGGAGATCGGTGTCAGGAATCGGTACTTGTCCTCCATAGGTTCCTTTCGGTATTTTCGTGACTTCCAAAAAGGGGAGGGACAGTTGGAGGGCATCCGCACGATCGACCGGAACAAGCTTGACCTCTCCCGATTGGAGGAGTTCACTAATGCTTTCACTTCCCAAGGCAATCACCTGAAACAGCGCATCCACCTCGCCATTTAAGAGGGCTGCGTGGGCTTTGTCCGGAGGAAGAGCGACATAATCGAAATCCTTTGCCCCCAGACTATACCGCTCGATCAGTTTCCCAAATAGATCATAGGAACCGCTGCCCTCTGGCATCAGTGCAATTCGCTTGCCTTTAATATCCGAAACGGTATTAATGCCTGCATCCGTTCTTGCAATGAAGTGAAACATTTCTGGAAACACATAGGCGATCGCCCGCACAGAGGGATCGACCGGAGTATCACTTTGCACCATGGCCAGATCGACCGTGCGATCAGCGACCCGCTCCATATTTTCTAGGGAACCTGCGGTTTCCAACACCTTGAGCTGGATATCCGGCTCCCGTCGCTCTAACGTCTGAGCCAAGGCTGTACCAAAGGCGTAATATTGCCCCTGCCGTCCTCCCGTAGCGATTGTAAGATAGTGGACACGTCGTGTGTCGCGTAGGAGCAAAACGCTCGAACCAATCACGGCGATCGCGCTCAGGATTAAGACTGGAAAAAGAGTTTTGGTTTGCATGGTAGGGGCTTAAGGAAGAACAGATGAAGCAGTTTCAACCTGTTGGATTTGGCCAGAAGGTGATGGAAACATACCTAGGGGTTATGGCGTACTATACGCCAGTGGGCGCACCGTGGCGCAGTCAGGATGACAATACTCACCGTCCCACCTTGATTTTCCTGCATAGTTTGGGTGGCGGATCGTCGGCCTACGAATGGTCGAAGGTTTATCCGGCCTTTGCGACGGAATATGACGTGATTGCACCCGATTTGGTGGGCTGGGGCCAATCTGCCCATCCCCCACGGGACTATCGCTCTGAGGATTACTTGGCTGTGATTACGGAACTGTTGGAATACCACGCCGATCATCCCACGACCGTTTGCGCTACGTCCTTAACAGCAGGTCTATGCCTGAGACTAGCAACCCAGCGTCCGGATCTCTTTAAGTCTCTTTTTGTAGTCTCTCCCTCTGGCTATAACGACTTTGGCGTAGACTATCAGGCGACCCTTTCTGCCCAACTCACCCGAATTCCCGGACTCGATCGGGTGATCTATGCGCTGGGAGCCGCGAATGAGGTGGCGATCGCCAATTTTATGCAGCAGTTTCTCTTTGCCCAATGCGATCGCATCACCCCGGAAATGGTGAAAGCCTATCTCACCTCGGCAACTCAGCCCAACGCTGAATACGCTGCCCTAGCCTCTCTAAAGGGATCGATTTGTTTTGATCTCTCCCGCTATCTCACCCATCTGCGGGTGCCAACGATGATGATTTGGGGGGAGCGATCGCGCTTTCAATCTCCAGAGGTAGGACAACGATTAGCAAAGCTGAATCCTCAAGAAATTCAGCGCTTTGAAGTGATTCCGGATGCAGGGGTATTGCCCCATTTAGAAGTGCCTGCGGTCGTGATTGGCCTATTGCGCCAGTGGTTAAACCGGAGTGAGGAATAGACATGACCAAAATCGTTGTCGTTGGTAGTGGTGTGGTGGGTGCGGCGATCGCCTACGAACTGAGTCAATGTCCTGATGTCGATTTAGTGCTGCTCGATAAACAGTCCCCTGCCCAAGCCGCGACGGGTGCCGCCTTGGGTGTATTGATGGGCATCATTAGCCAGAAAACGAAGGGACGAGCATGGAGGCTGCGCCACACCAGCATTCAGCGCTTCCATACGTTGATTCCTGAACTGGAAACTTTGACGGGGGAACCACTCCCGGTCAACACCGATGGCATTGTGATGCTGCTGCCGCCAGATACCGACCTCGCGAAATGGGATGCCTTGATCGACCTCCGCAAACAGCAGGGATGGAGCTTGGAACGGTGGTCTATGTCTGAAGTCCAGGAACGCTGTCCGGCCTTGAATCCGGAAGGGGCGATCGCTGCAATCTATTCTCCCCAAGATCGTCAGATCAATCCCTCTGCGTTTACCCAAGCCCTGATTGCTGGAGCCGTCCATCACGGGGCAAAGACACAGTTTGGCGTCGAGGTGATTCGGTTTGAAACCCGTGGGACGGAAACGGTGATTTGGGTGCGATCGCCCGATGGTGCAGAAGAGGCGATCGCAACGGATCTTGTAATTATTGCAGCAGGTTTGGGATCGACGCCCTTGACGGAGAGACTCCATACGCCTGTGGATGTGCGTCCGGTGTTGGGGCAGGCGATGCGCGTGCGACTTCCAGAACCTTTGAGTCCTAACGCCTTCCATCCGGTCATGACCGCTCACGATATCCACGTTGTCCCACTTGGAGGAACCGAATACTGGGTGGGAGCCACGGTGGAGTTTCCCCTAGAGTCGGGTGAGGTGATTCAAGAGGTGGAACGTTTAGAGGAGGTATGGCAAGGGGCGATCGCCCTTTGTCCGGCATTAGTCAACGCAGAGATTGTGCAAACATGGTCGGGATTGCGTCCCCGTCCGTTCAATCGTTCGGCTCCGATTATCGAAGCGATTCCTGGTCAGGAGTCGATCGTGCTGGCAACGGGGCACTACCGCAATGGCGTTCTCCTGGCTCCGGCTACAGCCTTGATGGTTAAGGAGATGGTGCAGGATCGAGGGTAGGCATTTAGACAGGGAGGTGACCGCATTAGAATATTGACGGCGATCGCAACCAGTACTGACCATCAATCTTGTGATCGGCCATGAATATCCAGAATCCGCACCTGAACTGTAAGACTGAAAAAGCAATGCTCCCTGAACGACCTGTTCAGGGAGCATTGCGGGACTTTTGGTTTAATAACGATGAATCAGCCTAAACCGTTGCCAGCTCAGGCGAAGGACGCTTGCTGTTGCGAATATTGGTAATCGCCTCAGCGTAATCCGGCGCGTTGAAGACTGCCGAACCCGCTACGATGGCATTTGCGCCTGCTTCCAGCACTTGCCAGGTGTTGTTGGCCTTCAGCCCCCCATCCACCTCGATCCACGGATCAAGACCGCGCTCATTACAGATTTGGCGCAGTTTGCGAATCTTCGGCAATACTCCAGGGATAAAGCTCTGACCACCGAAACCGGGGTTCACGCTCATGATCAGTACCAGGTCACACACCTCTAGCACGTAGTCGATTAACTCTAGGGGAGTGCTGGGGTTAAGAACGACACCCGCTTGCTTGCCCAATTCCTTAATTTGGCACAGGGTGCGGTGCAGGTGGGGAGATGCGTTATGCTCGGCATGAACCGAGATAATATCTGCGCCTGCCTTCGCAAAGTCAGCGACGTACTTCTCCGGTTCCACGATCATCAGGTGTACGTCGAGGGGTTTTTGAGTTACAGGACGGACGGCTTCAACGATCAGGGGACCAATCGTAATGTTTGGAACGAAACGACCATCCATAACATCCACGTGAATCCAGTCTGCCCCTGCTTTATCCACCGCTTGGATTTCTTCTCCAAGGCGGCTGAAATCAGCGGACAGAATGGACGGAGCGATGACCACTTGCTTGGCGTCGGCGTTGCTCATAGCGCGTATTTAATATGTCTTAAAGTTTCCGGTGTTAGAAACAGTGTAACAAAATACGTCGCACACCTTGAATCCTAATGATCCCCACATCAAGCTAATAGAATCCGCAAACGTAGCGTGAATTTAGATGGAGAAATGACCCTATGGCTAAACGGCAAGCCGTAAAATGGCTGGTTTACCTCGCTGGAGGCATCGCAGCCCCCCTACTCTCAATTCCGGCGATCGCCCTTGTGACGTCCATGGGTGAGGCAGGAATCGACGCGTTACGCCTACACGCAGATCCCTACAACCTCACCGGACGCAAAATTGCGATCGGGCAAGTCGAGATTGGTCGTCCTGGTCAATACGGCATCGACAAAGCCGCATCGAACAACATGGTTGTTCCAGTCAGCCAAGTCTATTTCCTCAATAACTTAGCCACACCCGATGATCTGGTCGATGGTCATGCCGCAAACGTCGCCAGCATCATGATCAGCAATGATAAAACCCTGACGGGCGTTGCTCCTGATGCTCGTTTGTATGCGTCCGCTACCGGACTTGTGCAGGATTACGGCCAACCCCAGGAATGCCTTTCGTCGCAAACCGTAGCGCTCCAAAATGGCGGCGATGTCCGGGCAATTAACTTTAGCTTTGGCGAGTCCTTGCTGCGGGATCCCCGCTCCCCGGCGGTGTTAGATGGCAATGCGCTGCTGACCCAGTGTATCGACTGGTCGGCGATCGCCCACGGCACGCTATACGTGATTGCTGGAAACCAGGGCACGGGCGGCATTCCGATTCCGACGGATAACTTTAACGGCATGACCGTGGCGAGTTCGAAACGGGTCGATGGCGAATTTACGCGGGTTGACTTTTCCAACTTGGGCAGTGAGCCGGAGTTCATCGTTGGTCGCAAGCCAGAGTTGGAAAGCAATGTTGGCCCTCGTCGGTCGGTGAGTCTGGTGGCACCGGGTGCCCAGATCATGATGCTCAATCCCGATGGCACCGAGACTCAAGCCTCCGGAACCAGCTTTGCAGCACCGCATGTGACGGCAACGGTAGCGCTATTGCAAGAGTATGGCGATCGCCAAATCCGCGAACAACAACCCAACTGGAGCCTTGCTGCCCGGTTGCCGGAGGTCATGAAGGTCGTTTTGATGAACTCTGCCGACAAAATTCAGGATGATGGCAGTGGGGATTACCTGGGCATGAGTCGGACATTACTGACTCAGAGTGGTAAAAACTGGCTAGAGTCAGACGCTTATACAGATCCCAAAATTCCTTTAGATGCCCAACTGGGAACCGGACATCTCAACGCCTTCCGCGCCTACGAACAGTTTAGTCCTGGGCAGTGGGCTCCCGATGCGCCTATTCCTACGATCGGCTGGGCTTACAATACCGTGGGTACTGAAAATGCACCCAAGTATCAGGATTACGTGATTGCTGACCCCCTCAAGGCGGGAAGCTTTGTGTCGGCAACGCTGGCCTGGAATCGTCCGGTGGAATTGAGCGATCGCAACCAGAACGAGCTATTCGACCTTGAGGAAACCTTCGTTGCTCAAGGGTTGAATAATCTGGATCTATACCTGATGCCTGCCGACTCCGATGATATTTCCGATAGCGTTTGGTCGTCGGTTAGTGAGGTGGATAGTGCTGAGCATATTTTCCACGCCATTCCCCAAACGGGGCAGTACAAACTTCGCGTGGTTTATCGGGATAAGCTGAGTATTCCCGATCAAACCTATGCCCTAGCCTGGTGGACGCGATCGGCCAATGAGTAACCCCAAATAAAACGCTGATTTCTCTGAGAACTGCGACTTCTGCCCTATACGCCCAGCGCTAATAGGAACCAACACAGGAAGTCGCAGTTCTGACCGCTCATTTTCGTTATTGACAGCCTAGTGATTATGTCGTCTCAACTCAAACTGAATCTTGTTGAAGGTTCCATTACCTTTCGTTGTTCCGTCGATGCAGCTAAGGAGCTCAAAGCCGCCCTGTTAGACCTCATGAACAGTCTTAAACAGGTTGCCCAAGGTTCGACAACGGGACAACGGCCTGAGCCGCAAGCCTCAATGGAATATCAACATATTGGCGATGTTTTTTTAGAGGTGTTCTGTAACCCTAATATCTGGCCGAGTCCGTTTGCGGCTAAGGTTCTCGTGACCGTCCGGGATGATCGCATTCGGTTAAATAGCGAGGCCGAACTGTCCCGGATTTTGGAAGATGTGAATACCTTCTTAGACCAAGAAAGTTAGCCTCGCAAGGTTCACAGGACGGAACTGCCTCCAATGCCGTTTGCACAGGGGCGATCGCTGAATGAGCAGGAATCTCCGATCCCACCCTTGAGCGTACCTCTAATGATCGTGTCTCTGACGAAAACCGGGCACCCAGATAAGGATACCCAGCCAACTTTAACTCGTTCCGTTTTTCTGAGGATGTAAGGCTTGATCAAGTCGAGCGATCGCACCCAGATTAGCTCTGTTTCCGGATTCAGGACTACGCCTGCTTGTTGAGGAAGTTTTGAACTTGAGCCAATGCCAGCTTGCCAATATTGAATACCGCCCAACCACCAGCAATGAGCACTGGAGCTAGTACGACGAGTACACGCCAATCCATAACGGTAACCCTCCTCTAAAGTTATTTAAACACGTCTCATCTATGATTCTATTTTCCGTTGAATTGTTCTAATTTTCCAGATCTTTTGTAAAGAAAAGATCGCAATTCCCAAGTAGCCACCGTTATGGGGCGATCGCACTAACCCCGCATGTTGCCTAGGACGGTGCATGGAAGCCGAGATCGGTTCCCTTCCCCGCATGAACCAGGGCTAATTTCTCATATTTCTGCGCGTGGGTGATTAAATGGGCAACTTCTTCCTCCGACAATTCCCGCAGGCGCTTGGCCGGAACGCCCACCATGAGCGATCGCGGCGGCACATCCTTCGTCACTACACAGCCCGCCCCAATAATACTTCCGGCTCCGACCCGCACCCCATCCAGCACGATCGCGCCAATTCCAATCAAGCATCCCCGCTCGATATGTGCGCTGTGAACTACAGCCCGATGCCCAATCGTCACATAATCTTCGAGGATTGTGGGTTTTCCCGGATCGCCATGGAGAATGGCTCCGTCTTGAACATTGGTACAGCGCCCAATCTGAATTCGCTCGACATCGCCTCGGATGACACATCCATACCAGATGCTAGAGCCTTCCGCCACATCCACATGACCCATCACCGTGGCATTCTCGGCAACGAACGCAGCGGCAGCCACATTGGGGGTCGGCCAACCATTAAACGGGGCGATCGCCTCAGGAGGTACGGTCATACGCAAAATCAGTACTACACTGCAATTAAGTTAAACATCTACAGGACTCCGTATCGCACAGGGAGCCCTTGTCTCCCCGTTATAATAAAGCCACGAGTCCCTGATAGACTCAACGCCAAGGGACAATGTTTGATTTGATTTCCGTTCGCTTTTACATAAATATTGTGTTCAAAACCTATTTGCTGGTCTTGATGGCATGATGAACCCAGCCCTCCAATATCCAATCTTTGGGCATGAAATTCAATGTCCCCATTGCAGACAGACGATTCCGGCGCTCACGTTGACGGATACGTACCTGTGCCCGCGGCACGGCGCATTTGAAGCCGATCCGAAAACAGAAGAGCTTGTCCATCTGCAATCTGGACGGCACTGGCGACGCTGGGAAAATGAGTGGTATCGTCAGCACACCCACCCCGATGGCATTCGGTTTGAAATTCACGAAGCCCTTGATCGCCTTTACACCCAAGGCTACCGAGCCACGCGGGTGATCATTGCGCGGCGATACAAGGATTTAGTGAGCAGCTATCTAGAGCGCAGCACCCCCTGGCGCGGCACCCAAACTGATACTATGCCCAGACTCTACGGTTTACCCGTGGAGTTCAGCCCAGAGTCCGATGAGGAACCGTGCTGGGAGGTGATCAATTTTGATCTCAAAAAAGAACCGGGCGCACCATCCCGCTATCCCTACTTCCGGCTGTTCGAGTAGAGGCATCTTGGTCTAAATCGCGGGCTTCCTCCATCGTGGAAAGCCCATCTGCTTATCTATGAATCCCATAACCGACGGCGACGCGGCCCCCTGAGGCGATCGTGGGCATCCTGAAGCAAGCGGGGAATTTCCAGCGATTCCGGGCAGCGGGGGAGGCAGTCACCACATTCGGTGCAGCGATCGCCCGGTTGCCCTGGAAACCAATGGCCGGCATTGCCCAGCATCCGGTAACGATATTCTCCGTAAGCGCACATATCGTAGGCGACGCTGAGATTTCGCAGGCGCAGGATGTCGGGAATGGGGATCGATTCTGGGCAGGGTAAGCAGGCATAGCACTGGCTACAGCGATCGCTCTCTAGACTGCGATGAGCGTGATCATCCAATCGATTCAGGATGGTTTGCTCGGTCTCCGTCAAGGGATCGGTGCGATCGCCCATTGTTTCCAAGATCGCCAGCTCCTCCGGTTTGGCCGCACCAAAGCTGAGGGTGGTAATGCGGGGATCGCTGAGCAAAAAGCGGTAGTTCAGTTCTAAGGGCGATAATGGTGAACACAGGTCAACCAGCACTGGCGGCGGCGTATGGAGCAGTCCTCCCTTATCCGCAGGGGAAATGATGAACACCCCCATCTGTTTCTGGTGGGCTAACTCCACCGCTGGCACATTGCGCTGAAAAAACAGGTAGTAGTGCAGATTCACGAACTCGAATTGATCGGTGGCGATCGCCCGCAAAATCAGATCTAGCGATCCGTGGGTCGAAAAGCCAACGTGGCGAATGCGGCCATCGGCTACAGCCCGACGCACCGCCTGCATACACCCCTGGGGATCACTAATCCATGCGAGGTGCTGTTCTGTGTTTACGCCATGAATCGCAAAATTATCAACGTAATTAACGCCCAGTCGCGCCAGGGACTCGTCAATACTGCGCTCCATCGTGGCAGCATCCGCTACCGGAGGAGCCTTGGTGGTGATATAGAGGTGCGATCGCGGTGTGGATAAACCCGATTGCAGGGCTTTACCGAGCAAAATTTCACTCTGACCGTAGCCCCTTGCCGTTTCAATATGATTGATCCCCAGGGCGATCGCCCGATTCACCGTTGCCCAGGCAATCTCCTCAGAATCGAGGTAGCGCATGGTGCCTAACGAAAACACAGACACCGGAAGTGCCGTTTTCCCAAATGTCCGATAGCGCATTCGCTACTCTTCTTGATACTCGCTGCTCTTTTTGTAGGGTAAACGTTGGATCAAGTCCTCTGGACTCAAATTCTCCACAAAATCCTTAAACGCCTGTCGCTCGGCCTCATCCGCATCTCGATCCACGGGCATGGAGGCATCCGCGACCACTTCCTCCATCACCCAAATTGGACTATTGGTTCGCAGGGCAAGGGCGATCGCATCACTGGGACGAGCATCGAGCTCTTTCTTAACCTCGCCTTTGCGGAGGATTAGGATAGCGAAGAAAGTATTATCCTGCAAGGAGTGAATGACGACCCGTTCTAGCTCCATCTCCCAATCATCCAGGAGGTTCACCATCAGATCATGGGTAAGGGGACGCGGAGGTGTTTGATTTTCCAAGGCACTGATAATTGCTCGCGCCTGATCTTGACCGATGTAGATGGGAAGTTGGCGGCGATCGGAAGAATCTCGGAGCAGGACGATTGGACTGCGGGTCATAGCATCGAGAGCGATTCCAGCCACCTTCATTTCGAGCATTGAAATAGCCTCCAGACAGAACGAAGCACGGGAACGGGTGAGAATGCAGGCTTTCTAAGCGAGATTTACCCAGAATAAGGACAAGACTGAGGAGTGCTGACGATCCAGCGATGCTCATCGGGGAGAGCCTAGATGGACGGTTTACTCAATGGGCAGATATGGTATCTAAAAATGGATAGTAAATCGGTCTTCTCATGACTCCAGTATGCCCTGATCCTGCCTTTGATCGTAGTCCGCTGCCTTAAATTTTTGACTAAACGATAAATCTCTATAGAAATAAAATCGTATTTTTGACGACATTTACACCTTTCTTTCATTATGAACTGCATCAGGAGGGTTCAGGGATTGGGATCTGACTGGGGCGATCGCCCTCATCCGGTTGATCCCCTCTGAATCTTAGGATCTCAATGCTTGATCTGAACCCTGAGGCGAACCCTCAATCCATTTGACTCGTCATTGGTACTTTGCCAACCGTCCCACCATCCCAATTACTTGAGTATGTTTACCGGATTAATTCAAGCAACAGGTACTCTACGCTACATTAGCGCCGATCAGCTTCAGATTCATTGGCACCCTGAAACGCCGTCTTGGGTGTTTCACGATATTCAGCTTGGGGACAGCATTGCCGTAGACGGCATTTGTTTAACCGTGACCCAGATTTTGCCATCGGGGTTTCAGGTTGATGCCTCTCCAGAAACCCTCAGCCGCACAACGTTTCGAGAAGGTCGGCAGGGCGATCGCCCCGTGAATTTAGAACCCTCGCTCCGGGTCGGCAGCAAGTTGGGCGGCCATTTTGTCACCGGACATATCGATGGCGTCGGCTATCTCGATGCCGTTGAATCCACCGCCAATGCGTGGGAGATGACCTTTTGTGTCAGTGATCTCCGCGTGTCTCGATACATTGTGCCCAAGGGGAGCATCACGGTTAATGGCGTCAGTTTAACGGTGGCCTCATGCAGCGAATCGGGCGATCGCTTTTCGGTGGCCGTCATTCCCCTCACCTACGCCGAAACCAATCTTCAAACCCTGATGCCTGGAGATGGGGTCAATCTTGAGGGCGACGTGTTGGGTAAGTATGTGGAAAAATTTCTGCGCCTTGCATCGACTGACCATCACGCTGCATTATCCAGCCTGGAAACGGTTCTTCACCCCTCAAACGAAGAAATTAGCCCTGCATTTTTAGCAGAGCATGGCTATCTCTAGCGGCAGTCGGTTCGTTCGTTAGCAAAAATCAATCTTAAAGCTCTTTCTATGCCCGATCTCCTAGGATCAAATTAGACAATCGCGGTGCATGGGTGCCCCCCTTCGCAAAGTATGGAGAGAGTGACATGGAGGCCGACCACAATGGGGCTACACCCCAGGATCCGCTAGCGGCAACGACGCAACCGTGCGCTGATCAACCGATCTCGCTGGACGACACCTTTGGCGACTATGCCTATGGTGTGGTTCAGAAAACCGTAAACCGGATTGTGAAATATGAGGCAGCGGTATTAGACGATCGGGATCCTGAACCGCTTCATCAAATGCGCGTGGGGATGCGGCGACTGCGAGCGGCTCTGCATCTCTGCAACCCAGCGCTGCAAATGCCAAAGGCGGCGGGCGATCGCACCATCCAGAAGATGTCTCGCTGCTTAGGAGCACTGCGCGACCTGGATGTTTTGATTGAAAAATTGCAGCAGTATCATCCCGCCGTCCAAGGTAAAGCCCGCAAAGCCCTGAATAAAATCATTGCTAAGCTCCAAAAGCATCGCCACCAAAGCTTTGCAGAGGTTGAAGCCATGTTAAAGGGCGATCGCTATCATCGATTCAAATCCGCCTACACTGCGTGGCTGAACGAGCCTCAGTACCGAGCGATCGCCGCCTATCCGGTGCAGACCATCATTCCTGACGTGCTGGCTCCAGGTTTAAGTGCGCTGCTTCTGCATCCCGGTTGGCTGTTTTGTGTCATTCCTGCCCAAACGCCCCTAACGCCTTCCCGTCTTTCCGCTGGCGCACTCCACCAGGTATTGACCCAGCATGGTGACGTACTGCACGACTTGCGTAAACAGATTAAACGGGTTCGTTACCAAATGGAATTCTTTAAGCCTCGTTGCCCTCAGTTCTCCGTCTGGATTTTGGATTTCAAAGCCATGCAAGACGCGCTAGGACTGCTTCAAGACTGTGCGGTGCTGCGATCGACGCTGTCTGCCTATGCCGGAAAGGATTGGGATCAGCCGATGGCGGCGATCGCCCACCTGATCCAGCACGATGAAATTAACGCATGGCAACAGTGGCAACCCTATCAAGCTCAATTTCTACGGGCAGACTATCGCACCCAGGTATGGTCAGAATTTTGCGCCCTATCCTATCCTCCCAGGATCGTGTCTAATTAAAAGGCTAAAAGGCGATCGCTGCATAAAGCGCTAATTGCAGGCTGAACCAACTCCCAAATTGAAGCGAAGAATGCTGTTCAACGCCGAACATTACAGCGGGTGCTTGTAGTGAATGCGGTCATGTTTCTAATAGAAATTTCAACAGGTTTAGTAGCCCATTCCGCAGCTTTAGTAGCCGACTCGCTCGATATGTTGGCTGATGCTACGGTATACGGTCTTTCCCTATTCGCAATTGGACGATCAAACCATCATCAAAGACGTGCAGCAGTCCTCAGCGGATGGTTTCAAGTGACGCTGGCGGGTCTGCTTCTGGTTGATGTCATTCGGCGCTTTTTTTACGGCTCCTTTCCCGAATTTCGTTGGATGATTGGCATCGGATTTTTAGCCCTTGCAGCGAATATCTACTGCTTCGTTTTGATCGCCAAACATCGCCAAGAAGCAGTTCACATGCGGGCAAGCTGGATCTTTTCTAGGAATGACGTGATTGCCAATATCGCGGTGATTGGATCTGGATTCTTCGTGAAAGCGATACAGTCCCCGTGGCCTGATTTAATCATTGGTTTTTGTATCGCTGCTTTAGTGCTGCACGGTGGCATTGACATTATCACCGACGTCCATCGCGAAGCGAGAGGAGCAAGCAACGGTAGCGATCTGGACGAGTCTTAAATTCAGCTCTGTCCATCCTCGACCTATGGAGTATTGGGCACAGTTACCCTTAGGGTAGGAGCATAACCCCCTTCTGCCCAACTAGGGTGAAACGTTGAATTTCCGTCGGTTGTCATTGCGAAAATTTGTGGGGATATCCCAACGTGACTAATGAGGGATAAAGAGCACGCGATCGCCGACTGAGAAGAAATGCAACCACACTCTACAAAAGATGAATACTTTGTCATTCAAAGATTAACTTCGCTAGAGTTTATACACATTGCTCAATCGCTATCGGGAACTAGGCTCGAACGCATTGAGCAAACGGAATACAGTACAGTCAAACTACAGTCGCGTTACTTGAGATTTGGGTTATGGTTTCTTCTGCGTCCTCGGCTCCCTTTGGATTTTCCCCTGTAGCAGATCAAGACAGCCGCGTGCTACGGCAAATGGGGGAATTTCCGGGTCTTAAAGAATTGCTGATGGTGCGGCAAGTCCATGCCCTGGAACACGCCACCGTGTGGGTGCTGACCGAAGCTCCCCGTCGGTTTGGCTGGAGCGTCAACGAGGGTGAGCAACGGGACGCCTTGGGGGGCATGTCCACGGAACGCGGGTTTTATCTCTACGGAGCTGTGCCCACCCCTGCGGTTGAACAGGCGGCAACGGCTGCATTACAGCGGATTGTGTCTGGTGAATGGGATCTGGCGGTACATCCGCGCTGTGGTACCAATCTCGCCACCGGACTGCTGCTCACGGCAGGGTTGGCGATCGCTGGACAAGTCTTCTGGCCGAAGGATCCGATTAGCCAGTTTCTCGGACTTGGGGCCGCGGCGGCAACTGCTACCTACCTGGCTCCCGATCTAGGCCGCGTCGCCCAGCGCTACCTCACCACCGCCATTCCGTTTAACCTCGGCATTACGCAAATTGAGCGAGTCACCGACCAATGGGGACGCCCTACCCACTTTGTCAGCGTGCGCTGGATTGAGGCGGCTTAAAGTTCCGTAATACACCTGGCAATAAAACTTAAAGTCCAGAACGATAAGAACACCCCAAAGCAGTAGTAGTCTGGGAAAAACGACGATTGCTCAATTTAGCAATTAACAACCTGTCATAAGCCTGAAAGGAAAACAAACAATGGTTCAACGTGGTGACAAAGTTCGTATTCTTCGCCAAGAATCCTACTGGTACAAAGACGTTGGCACGGTTGCTTCCGTCGATCAAAGCGGAATTAAGTATCCCGTCATCGTTCGTTTTGAAAAGGTTAACTATCCTGGCGTTAACACCAACAACTTTGCAGAATCTGAGCTAGAGGTTGTCGCTTCTGCTCCCAAGGCTAAGAAAGCCCCTGCAAAGGCGGCTGAGTAAGGCTCCTCTTGGAGCCACCGTCAGGTCAATCGGAGTTTATTGTTCCGTGCCTGAACTTCCTGAAGTAGAAACGGTTCGTCGGGGTCTCAATCAAGCGACCCTGCATCAGCCAATCCTGGGTGGGGATGTATCGCTTTCGCGGGCGATCGCCCACCCAGTTTCTGTAGACGCGTTTTTAGACGCTGTAACCGGCTGTCAAATTACCCAATGGCATCGCCGAGGCAAGTATCTTCTGGGTGCGCTGTCTCGGCACCCTTATCCCTCCGAAGACGATCACTCTGCCGGATGGTTAGGGGCCCACCTCCGCATGAGCGGACAACTGTTGTGGACAAAGCACGATGTTCCCCTAGAAACCCACTGTCGCGTTCGCCTCTGGTTTCCCGACCAGCACGACCTACGATTTGTGGATCAGCGCACCTTTGGTCGGTTATGGTGGGTTCCGCCGGAGGTTGCGCCTGAAACGGTTATGACGGGTCTTGCACTCCTAGGGCCAGAACCGTTTTCTCCCGATTTCAATGTGAATTACATGATGGACTGGTTAGGCGATCGCCAGCGTCCCATTAAACCAGCACTTCTCGACCAAGCCCTGGTGGCGGGCATTGGCAATATTTACGCCGATGAAGCCCTTTTCTTGAGCGGCATCCATCCTACAACACTCTGCGCCAAGCTCACGCCAAGTCAAATCGAGGCACTTCATGCTGCCATTCTACAAGTCCTACAAGCCGGAATTGAGGCAGGTGGCACCACCATCAGCAATTTTCGGAATGTGGACGGGGTGAACGGCTATTACAGCGGTGTGGCCTGGGTGTATGGGCGAACCGGAGAACCCTGCCGCACCTGCAAAATTCCCATCCAACGGCTGAAATTGGCAGGACGGTCTTCCCACTTTTGTCCAAATTGCCAGGTTTAGAAAGGTTAGAGTATTGCCTTCAAAGCTAGACAGGGTAGGCGATCGCCCCTTCACTATCCGATCGGACTTTTGATTTCCTGATGATTCCCATTAGGATATTCATGAATTGTCGAATTCTTCATAGTTTGTTACAAATAGTGGAGACCCATCGTTGACTGATGTGCTCATGTTTGGTGGCTTCACTGGCTTAAAAACTCCGAATAGTACGGACTTTGGCGAGCAAATGCTCAATAAGGTCGCTAGCCAATCTATCCGTCACCTGTTTACCCAGAGCGATCAGGTGGATGTTGCTGTGCGATGCTATCCGTCTAGCAAATTGCTGCAAGGCAGCATTGATAACTTCAAGATGTCTGGACGCGGACTGGTCATTCGTCGAGATTTCCGCGTTGAGGAGATGACCTTTGAAACGGATGCTGTTTCCATTGATGTGGGAGCCATCTTTGGGGGGCAATTACGATTGAAGCAGCCCACTCAGGCGGTAGCGCAGATCGCGTTGACCGAAGCCGATCTCAACGAAGCATTTGAGGCTGAATTGGTAAAGGCAAAGCTCCAAAACTTAGAGCTAGAGCCGCTGATGAATTTTTCCGGCGGTGAACCTGTTTCGTTTCGGGACGTGAGCCTCAAGCTCCTTCCTGACAACGGTGTAGAGATTTATGCAAAAACGGATTTGCCCAATCGCCAAGATGTTCTCCTGGCGATCAGGGCGACGTTGGGCGTTGAAAAGCGTCGCCGGATTGTGTTCAAAGATTCGGTATTTTTGGGCGATCGCGTCCCCGACGATCTCCGGGGATTATCTGAGACACTGTCGATGGTGTTTGCTGATGTTCTCAACGCGATGGTTGATCTCGATCGGTTCGATCTAGACGGCGTGCTGCTGCGACTCAATCGACTAGAAACCTCTGGTCAAAAACTGCTCTTTAGCGGGTATGCTCAAATTGAGCATTTCCCAGGGATCAAGTAGGGCGCAACCATTATACCGTGGTACAACATTCTTTTCTTGGGTGGGGTAGTGATGCTACCCCTTTTGGGGCTTTCTACACTGGCCGTAACGCTCATTCTAGAGCGCCTCGTCTTCTGGACAGGGGTGCTGCGTCGTCAGGATCGTGTTGTTCGAGATGTGTTAGCGCTGTATCGGTACGACATCCCCAAAGCCTACGCCAAACTCCGCCAAAATGCCGATTTACCCATTGCTCGCATTTTCCTCGCGGCGATCGAACTCGAAGACGCAACCCCCGATGAGTTTCGCCTTGCCCTGGAGAGTGCTGCCCAAGCTGAAATTCCCCTGCTCAAGCGGTTTAATACCGTCTTTGAGACAATTATCAGCATTGCGCCGCTGTTGGGATTGTTGGGAACGATCCTGGGATTGATCGAATCCTTTGGATCGCTGCGGGTTGGCGATGTGGCCAGGTCTCAAACTGCAGGGGTGACCTCTGGCATCAGCGAAGCCCTGATCTCCACGGCGGCAGGTTTGGTAGTGGCCATTTTTGTGCTGTTGTTTGCCAATATGTTGCGCAAGTTTCTATCGTCGCCAACTGGCATTGATTCAGGAATATGGCGGTCAGTTGGAGTTGATGTACCGTCGGGGGTATGAGCGTGGAGGACTGCCCTATGCGCCTTCCTGAAGAACCTGATGAACCCTTGCAACTCAATATTGTGCCGATGATTGACGTGATTTTCGCGATCCTGGCTTTTTTTGTTGTGTCTACGCTATACCTCACCCGTTCAGAAGGCATTCCGGTTGATTTACCCACTGCTGCGTCTGCGGATGTCCAAATCTCCCAGCAGCTTGTCGTGTCGATCGATCGCCAAGGACAACTGTTTATCCAACAAACTCCCATTGATTTAGACTCTTTGGAACTGGAAGTGCGATCGCGCCTCCAAACGGGTTCCTCTGTGGTGATCATCAATGCGGATAAAGCCACACCCCACGGTCAGGTTGTGGCGGTGATGGATCGGCTCCGTACCCTGGAGGGGGTGCGACTGGCGATCGCCACTGATCCAGCCTCCTTACCTTAGGACGTTGAGTCAGAGAGGTTGTCCTGAATGCGTAACTGAGTTAAATGCTCGGCATTGAGTGCATCAGCCGAATTTGCGTAAATTGTGATCCTTCGGCAAAATGAGCCTATAGAGCAGCATCAACGACTGAGCTTGATATCCAGGTTCACAGCGCTCTTAGAACAACCATCATTTAACTGTCAGGACTTACGCAATTAGGCAATGTTGCGCGGGTGTAATCCGCGCAACATTGCCTAAGAGACCCAGGACGCCGCACGTAGTGCGTAAGTCCTAACTGTGTAAGGACCATAAGGTTCGGCAGACCTGCCAAGCATCCGGTATAAGCTCTAGCTGCTATTGCTTTGCTATTGATGCGAGGCACGCCATCAGCAGCATTCACCCCACTCTTGCAAAATTGATTTGTCTAAGGCATCCACCTTCCACACTAGCACTCCGTTATGGCTGATGAGCGCTCTCTACAGCAACTAATCGCGCAAATTCAACGTTGTAATGATACTCAACCCTCACAGGCGATCGCGCCATTCAAGCTAGATGAACATAACTCAATCCGTATCAACCTCCGTGGCGTTAATCTCCAAGGCGCAGATTTACGAGGGTTGAATCTAAACGGACTGAATTTAGATGGCGCAAACTTCCAAGACGCCAACTTAGAACACACCCAGTTCCAAAATTGTCAACTCTGCGGGTGTAACTTCACGCGCACCATCTTAACCAACGCTGATTTGACCCAGGCTAACGTGCAGGGGAGTACTCTCAAATATGCCAGCCTTCAATCAGCAACCCTGATGCAGGCCAAACTCAATGATGCTAACTGTCATGGGGCACAGTTCCAATATGGAAACTTACGCACAGCCGAACTCAGCGGCACCCGGCTTTGCGATGCCGATCTTAGCAATGCGGATCTTACCCAAGCAGAACTTCACCGCGCCAACTTGATTAAAGCCAATTTGAGTGACGCTATCCTACAGAACGCTGATATCAGCAATGCCATTTTATCCGATGCAACCCTCAAAAGAGCCATCCTCATCAATGCCAATCTGGGTGGTGCAACCCTGCATCGCACCAATCTAGAACACGCAAATCTAGAACGTGTTCGTCTAAGCGGAGCACAGTTGCGAAGCGCCAAGTTAAGGCATGCCCACCTGAACTTAGCAAATCTAGGGCGGGCAGACTTGCGCTGCGCGAACTTGAGCTACGCCGTATTAACAGATGCAAACCTCAGTAGTGCTGATCTTAGCGGTGCGCAGCTTATTGGGGCAAACTTACAGCACGCCTATCTGCGTCGAGCTAACTTTACGATCGCCAATCTCACAACCGCCAACCTACACAAGGCTGATCTCGGCAATGCCGACCTCAGCCTTGCCACCCTAGAATCTGCAATTCTCACCCAAGCCTATCTAGGGAATGCGAACTTGCGCCAAACCATCCTGTCACGAGCGAATTTTAGCCACGCTATTCTCAATAATGCCAAACTCATTTTGGCCGATCTTAGCTATGCAAGGATGCAGCAGGCACGGATGCTGCACGCAGACCTAAGCGATGCGAACGTCAATGATGCGGATCTCCGTCAGGCAGACCTGCGCCGTGCTTATCTAACCAATGCATCTTTAATCAACGCTTGCCTCAGGGAAGCCCAGCTATCGCACTCTACATTCCTTGGCGCAAACTTTACAGGTGCGGATCTGCGCTCTGCTAGTCTTGCCAGTGCGAACCTGACCTTTGCCAACTTACAGCACGCCCACTTGGCCGATGCCAACTTTAACCATGCGTCTTTGGTTCATGTTAATTTGGCTGGTGCCAACACAACCGCCGCCGTGAACATGACACCAGCCAACAGTGTCGAAGTCAACAGTATCGAAGCCATTCGAACCCAATTGGAGCAAGTGGACGGAGGCTTAACCAGTCGGCTAGTGGATGTAGAAGATCTACTCCGTAAATTGGATGAAGGGTTGCGGATTTTAACGTTTGAAATTCGCGAAGCTCGAGCAGCGTCACAACCGTCTATTCCAGCTTCCGACTTAGAGGGTTATAAGCGTCTAGCTGCGACCTACTATCAACAACACCATGTGTGGCGAGAGGCTGTAAATGAGTTTCGGACGAGTTGTACCCAGTTGCGATGGACATTGGAGGAAGCCCATCAAGCCTACTGGGATCTCCATACCCTAATCCGCACGATCGGAGCGTCGATCGTTGTGGTTCTACGAAGTTGGGTCACATTGTTTCAACTTGAAGATGAAGAGACTTTGGATGAATGGGACACCTAAGTCCGCCTGAGTCACGGCATAGAGCCCGTAATATGCACTAACGACGCAGAAGCGTTATACAAAATTTATAGGTCTGCAGCCCTACATTCTGAGGTTAAACCAGGAGACAGGGATAGAATCCGCTTGAAGATACTCCTCCTGTTCCCTCCCTCTCATGCAGAATCCAATCCCTAGAGCAGCACTATTTTCAGCCCCCTCCCAACCTCCCCTTTGTAAGAGGATGTGCCGTCAGGCGGTGAGACTCAATGCCACATTATGACAGGATTCCGTATAACCCAACATCGGACGGCATCCCTTCAAGAAGAGTGCATTGTCCCAATCTCAAGTAGGACTTACGCAGTTGGGCGATTTTGCGTGGGTGTACCCACGCAAAATCGCCCGAAAGAGTCAGGACGCCGCACGTAGTGCGTAAGTCCTGATCAAGAACACATTCTTGAAGTAAATATTGTGTAAAAAATGTATATATGATATCCTGAAAATTAAGTAGTGAAGATTATAGCTTTCGCCACATGGGGCCGTGCCAAGCACGAACCAAACCGAGAATCCCAGTGGTTATTGCTGTACTGAGTTGATCGAGTTATCTCCAAATCTAAATGAACCGCGCAAGGGTATTGCGTACATTCTGGATGGTTATATCCAACAGAATGGGCATACATCTATATCTTGAAACCTTTGCCTTGAAAGGGTTTCAGTATATTTTGCATCATCAATACAACTATCACTGTAAGGATCCCAAACTCCATGTCTTGCCCCTACAACCCCTTTGGGCAACCTGCATGCAATATCGTTGCCCATCCCGATCGTCCAGGTGAAAGCTTTTGTGCGAGTTGCAGCCGCCGATTCCATGACTCTACCCCTGGCTATGCTCCTGAGTCCCAGCCTAGCTTTTGGGAGTTTTTTATCCGGGTTTTAGTCACGGTCATCATTGGCGCACTGATTGTTTCGGGATATCCAATGGTTGACATGTCGCTTCCTTTTCTGAGTCCCAATCCATCACGAGGAAAGCGTTAATGACGGAAAACCAAACGTTGGACTATCAATACCGTCTTCATGAAATGCGCCGACACCCAAAACAGCAAACGGTTTCGGGAGGACGCCTGATGCGTGTACTGAGTCTAGTCTTATCTGCCATTGCACTGATCGCGGTGGGTACTGTGCTATGTGTTTGTTTCTCAGTGGTGTTTGGGTGGCCTCATCTAGTACGCCCCATTGTTTGGGTGGCATGGGGTAGTATCTGGCGACTGGGAATGTTGGCGATCGCCCTCTTTATCCTGATTACCTTGGTTGAATCGCTACGGTCTTAGGCTTACGGGACTTGTACCGATACTGATGCGGAGCAAGTCCTCCTATCTCTCAACAGTAGACCTCCTGCATGAATGCTTTGCAGGACGGCTAATTAACCAGCAGGTAGCATCAGAGCTATCAGAAATCTTTATGCAGTATTTACACATTTTTTGGGCTATCTATATATATATTGCACAAGAAAAATAGCTGAGATGCTATCGTAAGTAAATGGGTAAAGTGCGCTACTCTACTAAATAACCATTTTTGATAGGGTTATTGGAGTGTGGATGTGCGTGTCTGCCCTGATAGCCTGAGGGCTACTGAATTGCAGTGAGATTGGTTGCATAACGTCGAACATGGATTTCAGCGCGCGAGCACGTTCCTAACACCCAATTTTTGGAATATGGGATGGTGCGACGCGGAATTCCTGGGAACTTCGATGTGCAAATGAGGAGAAAATATGGCTGCTACCCCAAAAAAGCGTTTAAATCTAGATTTGACACCAGACGCCTACGAAGAGCTCCAGAAACTTGCTGACGAGTCGGGCAAGAATATGGCAGATATCCTACGCGCTGGTCTACGCCTTTACAGCATCATCCAGGAAGAGCATCGCGACGGGCACAAGGTTGGCATTGTGAAGGATAATAAGGTTCTGAAGGAAATTTTAATTATTTGATTTTGACGTCGTGAGCCCGTGCATGATGAGCTAGAGAGGCTGTTTTTCTTAACAATCTTGTATACACTCTCCAGGATTGGGTAAGACGACGGGAGCTTGACCGCCAAGACGAGTAAGCAAGGCGTTTAGGTTCAATAATTTCCAACCTAGAATAGGGATCGATCCATCCCTCCATGTCAGGATAAAAACCCGTGATATGCTTTTGGTGAGGCGCTTACGCCGCACCAAAAGCATGATTGTTTTGAATGAGCATTGAAGCAGACTGGATATTAAAGCTGATCAAGCTGAGTCTTCAACGCTTCTAGCTCGTCGTCTACATTGGCGCTATTCTTCACCTCGGTTTGCCCAGCAGGTAACTGACTTTGGCTGGGTGACGCACCGCTAAGCTGGGCTTTCATCGCCGCTAGCTCATCATCCACATCGCTCCCAGCTTCTAAAGCCACAAACTGACTTTCCAGATCGGCTCCAGCCAACTCTACCGCTGCTTGGGAACAAGCCTCCATTTGCAGCACCTTCTCCTCCATGCGCTCAAAGGCCGCCATAGCACTACCCGTATTCATGCTGCTGACCGTGCTTTGCAGTTGCTCATTCGCCTTAGCTGCACTGGCACGTGCCTTCAGCATGTCCTTCTTCGTCTTCGCTTCGGAAATCTTTCCTTCGAGGCTTGCTGATCAAGCTGGGCTTTGAGTGCGGTGGCGGTTTCGGTCTGGGTTTTACGGCGGTTAAGAGCCTCGCGGGCTAAATTTTCATCGCCTTTTTGCAGCGCAAGCTGGGCTCGCTGGTACCAGGTGTTGGCTTCCGACTGGGCTTTTTCGTATTGCTGCTGGGTGCGCTTTTGACTGGCGATCGCCGTCGCGACGGCCTGTCGAAGCTGCACGAGATCTTCCTGCATATCAACGAGAGCTTGATCCAGAATTTTTTCTGGATCTTCGGCAGAGCTAACGGCAGCATTGAGGTTTGCCCGAACGAGGCGGCTGACACGGTCAAATAAACCCATGACTGTTTCTTTCCTATGAAACGCACTAAATCTTTAGCGCAGTGAGATTTGATTCACTTGCTTTCTCATAATCTAGCTTAGACAGCCCCGAACCCTCCAGGGTTTGAGAATAGTTTAACGATCGGCACAGATCATGGCTTCCCTTCCCTGACTGTCTAAACCGTTACAGCAGAGCTGAGGCCAAGTTTGTTCAACAGGCGATCGGTATCAAAGTGTTGCTGCATGAGTTCGAACACGCATTGCACTTTGATAGCTTCATGAAGTTCAACTTCGCGGAAGGCTTGCTCAATAATTTCAACGGTGGTTAGGGTATCGAGGTCAACCGACAGAATGGGAACCTCTAGCTCTTCCGCCCGACTGAGAATCATCGAATCAGGTGACATTTGTCCGGTCAGAATCAAGCATTGGGTTGAGGTTTCGAGGGCAGCGAACTGAAGATCGGTGCGATCGCCCCCGGTAACAACGGCCATGCTGTGCCCTTTGCGAAAATACTTGAGAGCCGAGTTGACGTTCATCGCCCCAATCGTCAAGCTTTCCACCATGAGGTCAGTGCGCTCTGGGCAGCACAAGATTTCTGCCTCCAAGCGATGCACGAGTTCACCCACGCTCACACTCCGCAAGATTTCGCTATGGGGCAGCATCCCTAAAACGTCAATCCCCTGCTGGGCGAGGAAGGGCTGCAGCGCTGACCGCACAAACTCAAGACGGGCATCGGGAATATCATTAATCACTACTCCCAGCAGGCGATCGCCTAGAGCTTGCTGGGCTGCCAGTAAGGCATCGGCAATGGTTGTCTGACAAAACCGGGTCACAAGGAGGACGGAGGCATTCAATACATTGGCCATTTGGGTAATCGACAGATCAAACAGCTTGCCCTCGTCCAAGCTACTGGGGCCTTCTAAAAGACATAAATCACCCGAAGCAGTCGCTGTATACTGCTGAAAATCCGTGCGGTAGTCTCGCTGATCCTCACCCTTTAGACGATTTTCGACCGAGGCTGCATCTAGAGAAATGAGCGTAGGACGGACTCGCTCTGTCGGCAATTTGAGCGTTTGGCTCAAGAACTGGACATCTGCATCTACGGCGTGGGGATCCGACGGATTCTCGAAAATGCCAATCGGCTTACCGTAGCAGATGTCTAATCCTCGTTCCTGTAATTGCTGCGCAATCCCCAGGATGATGGCAGACCTGCCGCTGTATGCAGCAGTTGAGCCGACTAGCAAAGATTTCATGGATTGTGGCACGCCCTACTCCTCAGGATTGACTGCTTTATACAAATCGCTTTTTTTAAATAGTGCTTTCACACTGTGCGTTTTTAAACTGTATGTCAGAGAAGAACGATTTGCTCCCAAAATACGGGAGGAATTGTCTGCGTTTTGTTAAATGCGATATCAAATAGGCGAACCCCTCGCAGGAGTCCAGGAGGAGTTACGATCGCCCACGAGATATAGGAAATGCTAGAGAGCGATCGCCTGCTTCTATCAAATCCGCCTGAATCTCCTTGATTGGTATGGACGGGTTTAGCAGACACAACCTAGCAAGTATCAAGGTTTAAGGACCAACCCCGCCCCTAGCCATCTAGGATGAATTGTTAATAACCGGACTCTTCTTTTCCCGAGCAGGCGCTGGCGATCGCCGTCCAAAACCGCTCCGCGACCTATTGCAAAAAGGCCACCAGTTCTTCCAGCTTTGTCCAGGCCGCACCACTCCGCAAAATATCGCTGGCTTTAGCAATCCCCTGGCGATACACCGTGATGGGATCTCCCTCGTCGAGTACACCCGCGACTTTGAGGGCCAGGGCAGCATTTAGCGCGACGACCTCATGCTGAGCCTGGGTGCCTCCCCCTTGGAGAACCGCTTTAAGGATATCCACATTGTCTTGGCGATCGCCCCCCTTTAGGGCACTGGTCGGCGCAGGGGTGAGTCCTAGTTCCTCCGGCTGAATCACGACAGCGGTAATCTCGTTGTGGCTAAGAACGGCTAGATCGGTTGCATCGGCCAATCCGGCTTCGTCTAGGCGCTCCCGTCCATGCAGAACAATCGCATCTTGGCGTCCCAGTTCTTGCAGGGCTTGGGCAACGGTGTGCAAAATGTTGGCATCAAACACGCCCATCACCTGCCCCGTCGGATTAAGGGGATTCACCAACGGCCCCAGCAGGTTGAAAATGGTTCGCACCTTCAACGTTTTGCGGAGGGGGGCAACGTACTTCATGGCCGGATGCCAACCGGGTGCAAACAGGAAGGTAATTCCCACTTCGCGCAAAGCTGCATGGGATTTTTCGGGGGATGCGCCCAGATTAATCCCCAAGCCCTCTAACACATCGGCAGACCCAACCTTGCTGGATGCGGCGCGATTCCCGTGCTTCGCCACTGCAACTCCCGCTGCCGCTGCTACAAAGGCAACGCAGGTCGAAATGTTGAAGGTTGATGCGCCATCGCCCCCTGTGCCACAGGTATCAATCATGGGCGAGGGCAAATTGGTGGTATCAACACTCTGCCCAACCGACTGCGATTGCAGCACCTTCGCCATACCCGCCAATTCTGAAGCGGAAACCCCCTTCGCCTGGATCGCGGCCAGAATTGCCCCCGACAGCACATCCGGGATGCTCTCACTCAACCAGCCCTGCATTAAGTCCGAAGCTTGATGCAGGGCTAACGATTGGCGATCGAGCAGTTGTTGCAGCAGTAGCGACCAATCATATGCCGGTGAAAGTGGAGAGGTAGTCATGAATTCAATCCCAGTTCAATATCTCAATGCCTAAACTAGTTTCGCACTTGGTGGAATATCCGTTTTGGGGTTTGAGTTTTAATCTCAAGTCCAGTTAGTTCAGGATCAATCCCCGCTGGCTAGGGGCGGGTTTTGCCGTTAAACCCCGGTACTTGCCGGAGCCTGTCTGCTAAACCCGCCCGTACCCATGTTCAAGCTCTCAATAGACCCATCAAACCCATCTGCGCTGACGTTCATGACCGGGACGGGAAAAGCTAGCCCCGATGCCACTCCATCATGATGCCGTAATTAGCGCGGAGGATGCAGACTGAACAACAGCAGCGACCGCAGTAATTACGCGATTCTGGCTCTCTTGGGTTAGCTCTGGAAACATTGGAAGTGACATCACTTCTTGAGCGGCTTGCTCGGCGTGGGGGAGTTGACCAGGTTGATAACCTAAGTTGGCATATACAGGCTGGAGGTGCAGGGCGAGCGGGTAATAGATCATGGAGCTAATGCCCTGATCCTGAAGTGCTTGCCGAACGCGATCGCGCGGCAGTAAATCGTCACTATTATGGCCGTTGAAACTGGAGTCTAACAAAACGCGAATGGTGTACTGGTTCCACACGCTAGTTCCACCTGCGATCGCCCCTGGGGTCACAATTCCGGTGACGTCTTTCAGTCCTTGGGTATAGCGGTCGGCGATCGCCTGTCGCTGAGCATTCCAAGTGTCGAGGTGACGGAGTTTAATCAGCAGAATCGCGGCTTGCACGGCATCTAAACGGCTATTTATGCCAATTTCTTCGTAGATGTAGCGCTGCCGCTGTCCGTGGTTTTTCAAAGTCCGCACCTTTTCGGCTAACACTGGATCGTTGGTGGTGATGGCTCCTGCATCTCCACACGCACCCAGGTTCTTCGTGGGGAAAAAGCTAAAACAGCCGATATGACCAATACTCCCGACCTTTTGCTTACCCCACATTGCCCCGGTAGACTGGGCACAGTCTTCAATCACGGCTAGATTATGGGCACGGGCGATCGCCATCAGCCGCGTCATGTCCACTGGTTGCCCGAACAGGTTCACAGGCAGAATCGCCTTGGTGCGGGGCGTGATTGCGGCTTCGATCTGGTTCAGATCAAGATTAAACGTGGCGGGATCGATGTCGATAAAGACGGGCGTTGCGCCTGCGGCTGTAATCGTTTCTGTCGTTGCGAAAAAGGTAAAGGGTGTGGTGATGACTTCATCGCCTGATCCGATGTCTAAAGCACGTAATGCTAAATACAGCGCATCCGTTCCAGAGTTGCAGGTCACGCAGTCCCGGGTGCCAATGTAGGCAGCAAATTCTGTTTCAAAGCGATCGACGATCGCGCCATTAATGTATTGCCCGGATGCCAAAACCTGTGCCACTGCGGCTTCAATGTCAGAGGCTAGGGTCTGATACTGGTGAGTTAGCTCAAACGGAGGAATAGAAGTCACTCGCTTACACCACAAACTGGACGAATAGGGTAGCTAGAACGATTGAACGTCGCACGTTGCTATTGGGCATTGCTACAGGAGGAAACCTATAGCTGTAGCAGTCGGGGATAAGTTCTTGAGACACGTAGGGATGCCCCCTACCTCAAGTCTTTTGACCAACGCTATATATTTTCACCTACGTTGTCAACATTTCCACCCCGGGCTTGAATGTTTTGCCCTCTATTACAGACAAAGCGGCAGGCTCACTGTAACGGTCGTGCCTGTTTCGACCGAGGACTCGATCATCAGTTTGCCGCTGTGGGCTTCGACAATCCGCTTCGTAATCGCCAAGCCTAACCCATTGCCAGAAGACTTTGTTGTAAAGAAGGGCTGGGTGAGGCGCGGCAGGATATCGGGTGGAATGGGATCGCCACCGTTGCAGATTTGGATCAGCGCACTGGGGGGTTCGGGGCAGGGCATCACCCTCCAAAAGACGGACTCACCAGGCGACACTGCTTCGCAAGCATTGGTGACGACATTAATCAACACTTGCTTGAGCTTGTCGCGATCGCCATAAACCACCATATCAGTCGATGCAGGCGTAAATTGAATGGGGCGATCGCCCAATGCCGGATTGTTCTGTAGCGACTCCAGCAGTTCCGAACACAGATGGTTGAGCTCAATGCGATCGGCCATCAGCGTTTGTTCTTTGGCGTAGAGCAAAATTTCATTCAACAAACGCTGCAATCGTTCCGACTCTTCCAACGCCAAGCCAAGCCGCAGTTGAGCCCGTTCCGGCAAATCCATTTGCTTGAAGGAGTTTAATCCCATTAGCACTGTGGTTAATGGATTCCTGACCTCATGGACAATCATCGAGGCTAGCTCACCAATTTCGGCTAACCGAGCCTGGGCTTGCTGAGCCTTTTGCCGTTCGGTGATGTCGCGAGATAGAGCTAGAATCATCGTTTCATCCCCGTAGTCCAATACCCCAATGCGCACCTCCACTGGAAATAGCATCCCATTTTTGCGGCGATGGGTGCCCTCAACGGTAATCGGTTCGTTGGGGGAGAGGCGTTTCAACAGGGCTGCAAATTCCTCGGCGTCAAATTCTACTTCAATCTCTGGGACGGAAAGCGCCATTAGTTCGCTACGCGAGTAGCCCAGCTCATCACACGCTTTCTGATTGACGTCGATAATCTGTCCCTGAAAATTGATGACAAAGAAGGCATCGGCGGCCTGTTCTACTAAACGCCGAAACCTCAGTTCACTAGCCCGCAGGGCGGCCTCAGCTTTGGTGCGTTCAGTAATGTCGCTAAAGACAGACAGCAGACAATCCTGCCCGTCAATCTTAATCAGTTCGGTGGAATACAGCACCGTGCGACATTCCCCCGATGCTGTCCGAAATTGATATTCGTAATTGCGGATAAACCCCTGCTCCTGCACGGTTTGGATCATGCGCTGGCGATCGCCCAAATTTTGCCATAGGTTTAAGTCCACTACGCTTTGCCCAACGGTTGTTTCCAACGTTCTGCCGAACAAGGCCAAAAAGCTGTCATTCACATCCAGAAGGCGACCGTCTTGGAGGGTGCTAATCGTGATGGGATTGGGGCTAGAGTGAAACGCCTTAGAGAACTTTTCCTCAGACAGGCGGAGTTCATCTTCGGCCTGCTTCCGCATAGCATTTGCATTGGCAATTTGCTGCACCATCTGTTCAAAAGCAGCGCTAACATCCCCCAATTCGTCCTTACGCTGCATTTGGGTTGATTCCAGTTCTGGCAATGTCAGCGTACAGGAGGCATCGTCGCTAAGGATTGCACCCGCCCGCAGCAGATCGCGCCGCAGGAGCATGATCGGGGAAATAATCAGGCGATCCAGCACAATTAGCGTAGCCAGAGTAACAAAGGTGGCAATGATGACGACGAGACCCGTAATGCGCCCAATAAAGGCAAAGAACTCATCCCGCACCCAGGTGGCATTGTGCCGAATCACCAGTACGTAGCGATCGCTCAGCAGGGGCGTATCCCAAACGGCATCGTACCGAGCAGTAGAACGATTGAGGAACTTCGTCTGACCCTGGATAATCTGCTCAAACGATAGTTCGGGGGATTCACCAAAGCTGCCCACCAGCGAGCCATCAGTACGGTAAAGTGCCCCCCCAACAATCACGCT
>JACYMB010000106.1 GCA_015272205.1 Synechococcales cyanobacterium T60_A2020_003
TTTCATCCCGACACTCGCCTTCGGCAGAGTGCGGGGCTTTCACGGAGAAGCTAAAAGGGTTTCGGGATAGCTATCCTGGCTCGAACGAGGAAAACATTACCTTTTCGTCAGAAAACATAGAAACCCTGACCCTCTGCGGGCAATCCGTTCCCGTCATCATTCAATAGGGAGAAGCCACCGAATTTGGATCATCAACCCCGCGTCCTGCGGTGTCCTATGCTGCCACGGTAGAGCATAACAACAAGGCGCTATTTGCATGGGTGATTGCATCGGGCGATCGCGCTTCTGAAACAGCAGAGGGTGTTTTTAATTCCCTAGAGTGTCAGTAGGCGCAGAATTATTGGAATACCGTATCCAAATCTACCTGCATGGGCGAACCGTCAACGGTAATCGTAAAGGTGCGATCGCCCGTCCACTGGAAGCTTTCGAGGTCAATATTGGCACTCATTTCGCCCAGGTTCTTTGAGGCTTCCGTTTGGAGATCAACGACGTAGATCCAGGAAGAACCTTCCATGACCTCAACAAGCACCGCATAGCGATCATCGCTAGACCACTGCACCCAATCCTTGCCCCCATACTTACCCACTGTCACCGGGTAAGCCGTGCCCTCCGCGCGATCGACCAAGAACACAGCCCAGCACAATCCGCTGCTGGGATCGGCCTCTTCACAACCTTTGACAAAGGTGTAATTCCCAGATGGAGAGGAGTCAGACACCACTAACCGCTTGGCGTACAGGGCAGACCCATCACTCACGTAGGTCACCGGAATGCTATCCAGTAAAACCTTGTCCTGATCGCTCAAGGTTCCGTCAGTGCTGAACTTCAGATCATCCTTCGCCTCACCCGGTAGCAGGGTCGTCCATGTGCCATCTGTTTTGGGAGACGCAGCTTTTGGCGCATCAGGGCTGGTCAACTGAGGCGAAGAATCGGCAGATGGCGAAGACGGTTCGGTTGCGGAAGGGGCTGATTTCGTAGAGCAGCCCCCCAAGGCAACACCCACAATCAACAGCGATGCCATAACAGAAACGGTGCGAGTTTTGGCGTGAGACATACGGCAAATGACAACCTTAATCGTTGAGCAAGACGACACATTCAATAACCACGAACTCTGATCTAGACTAGGAGCGATCGCCCAATGTTCCATTAATAAACTCGTTTAGGACGTTTGGGACTCGGACTTGAGCAGGTGAGCCGCGATCGCGATCGCCTCGTCTGGATCAGCCGCAATGCTCAGATGGGGAGCGATCGCCCTGAGATAGGAACGCCCTTGTTCGCTCCAATCCAGCAAGATCACAGGTTTTTCAGCCTTGAGCGCCAAGGCTACCTCCGAAAGCGTGCCCATACTCCCCTCAAAGGCAATCACCACATCGCTAGACAGCACATTAATATTATTCCTAGCGTTGCCCAAATCCGTCACGATGGCGATATCAACAGCAGCAGACATCCGGGAGCGATCGCTATGGGGCAAAATGCCAACGACCAGGCCATCCGCAGCCTTTGCCCCCCGACTCACGGCCTCCATGATGCCCGTGTTGCGTCCCCCTGACAGGAGCACCCAGCCTTGCTGAGCAATTAGTCTCCCTAACTGATACGCCTGCTGAATTGTGTGGTCAGATGCCGTTTCCCCAGGCCCCATCACGCCAATCATCAGGTAGGGCATGATTCCTCTCTCCGCTGAGCGATTAATCCCTGATCATTCTGAACCCGCACCCTTATTTGTCAAATCGCCGCATCAGGTAGGCCACGCCAAAATCCCCGTTGGGGTGATCTTCCAGGAGTTCCGCTAACTCAAATACCTTCGCCGCGACCTCTTCGCCCAGTTTTTCAATGGTGGCTTGGCGTTCGCGCTGGGCATACTCAATTTCCTTAATTCGGGTTTGCCACTCGCTGGAAAACAGTTGTTCGATGGCGAAATGGAGTCCCATTTGCTCTAGCGTGTCCCACTCGCCGCGATCGCACCAAATGCCCTGGCAGTTGGGACAGCGCTCGACGTAGAACGGTGTCTTCAGGGCAACCTTAGCACGCGCCAGGTAGCGGTTGCATTCCGGGCACAGAGCCGCTTTCATATCAAACGGCGACTGAACATAATCCACTTCCAGTGTTGGCAGAGCATCCGATAAAGAGTGAGGATGACGCTGTTGCCACGTGGTGTACTCATCGGCAGGAATCCAAGTGCCTTTGCAGTCGGGGCAACTGTGAACCGCCATTTCGCCTGCTAAGGTACTGGCAACTAGCTCAAATCGTCGATCTTTCGGACACAGCACAACTCGTTTCTCCCTACCAAGCCTTCTGAGGTTTCATTAAACCACTGTCTGTCTCGAATTGTTCCGCGGTCACGGGATCTGCTGCCAAAACTCTAGGGTTCCATCCTGGCGACCACAGACTAATCCGCCACCTTCGGCAAAGGCGATCGCCAGCACTGGACTTTGCCCTGACAGAGTCGCAATACCCACGGGTGAGGACGGATTCCAAAGGCGAACGGTACCGTCATGACTGGCGGTGGCAATGCGCTGACCATCACTCCGCAGGGCGATTGCCGTTACCGGAAGCCGATGGCCTTTCAGCAAATGGTGCAACCCTCCGGTATTGAAATTCCGTACCCGCAGTTCCATATCCCATCCACTGCTGATCACGATGAAGCGATCGGGGTCGGGTTGTACGCGCATCGGTTCCAGGGAGGTCATCACCACCGCACTCACCGATGCCTGATGAGCGGCTAAACGACGCATTAACTCACGGGTTGGGCTATGCCACAGGTGTACACTTCCCGACGCATCACCGCAGACTAAGAACGGAGGATTGAGGATAAAGGTTTCGACCGCGCTCGGATGCTCGAAGCGGTGGATTAGCGACCCGGATTCTAGATCCCAAACCTGCACCCCTTTATCGCGACTGCTGCTGTATAGGGTTTGACCCGACGGATCAAAGGCGATCGCCGTAATAATGTCGCGATGCCCCTCTAGGGTATGCTGAAGCTCACTGCCATTCCAGAGTTTGACGGTGCGATCGCGACTGCCCGTTGCTAAGGAACCGTCAGCGTGAAGGGCGATCGCCTCAATCGGTTGGGAGTGCGCCTTGAGGTAAGGTTCGGGCGGCACAGAATCCATGCTCCAGCGATACACCTGACCGTCATTTCCCGCCGCATACCCATCCTGCCAATCCTGGGAAAGGGCGATCGCATTGACGGCGACTCCTACCCTATCCGATCGGACACAGTGCCAGGTTTCTTCGATCGTCGGTGCAGGATCGGGCACCCTAGAAATCGCAGGTTCGGACACCGTAAAGGGACTGACCTGGCGCGAAGATTGCTCCGCCCGAACAGCCTTCACATCCCACTGGAGTTCTTCCACCGACTCGTAGCGTTTATCCAGTGACTTTTCCAGCAGGCGATCGATAATCCTGGCAAGGCGATCGCTCACCATGCCCGCCACACTGCGCCATACCCATTGCCCATTGGCCGAATTGATGAGTTCAAAGGGCGGTAGTCCAGTAAGCAGGTGAATACAGGTCACACCCAAGCTATACAGATCGCTAGCAAACGTGGCTTGGCCTAGCAATTGCTCTGGGGCGACATACTCGGCACTACCAATGACGGTGCCCACCCGTGCCAGCGTCGAATGGGTGGCGTACTTTGCCGAACCAAAATCGACCAGCACCAGCGCACCCTCCTGACCTCCAGCATCGCGGCGAATCAAGTTCGCGGGTTTCACATCCCGATGGATGACCCGATGGGTATGGAGAAATTGCAGAACGGGCAGCAGTTCATTCAGCATCGCCCAAATCTTAGGCTCATCAAAGGCGCCAAACTCTTGCATCTCTTGGAGCAAGCTTTTACCGCTAATAAATTCCTGTACGAGATAGGTGTAGCCATCCCGCTCAAAGTAGGCGTACAGTTTCGGGATCTGGGGATGCTGAAGAATGGGATCAAGCCGCATGATTTCTCGGCGCAAATTTTCGCCATCCCCCACCTGCTCGTACTCTTTGAAGATGCAGCGAGCATTGGCTAATTTACTCTCGTCCGTTGCCAAAAATGTGCGGCTAGAGTAGCCAACTCCGATCGGCTGAAAGGCTCGAAAGCGATCGCCCAGTTTTAGCCGACGACCACAGGCTGTACAAAAGGTCGCGCGGCTCGCGTTCGCAGGTTTCGGGCAACGGATGTTGAGGCAATAACTCATGGCGGTTTTCCCTCTCCGCATTCTGAGAAGATAACGTTAAGCTAGGTAGAGAACAAGAATTGTTCACCGCTGATCTGATGCGGTGAGATATCTGCGATACTCACATCAGACCTGCACAATCGACCTGCACAATCATTGTTGGTATTGATGCTCGACAAACTCCTCGATCTTTCTCCAAACCTTGGTATTGACACTCTGCTGCTGTTAGTGGTGCTCGGCGCACTAGAGGCCGTCCTGTCAGCGGATAACGCGATCGCCCTGGCTGCGATCGCTCAAGGTCTAGATACGGAAAAGCAGCAGCAGCGTGCTTTAAATATTGGCCTTGTGGTTGCGTTTGTCCTTCGGATGCTTCTGATTCTAACCGCAACTTGGGTGATCCAATTTTGGCAATTTGAGATCCTGGGGGCTGCTTACTTGCTGTGGTTGGTGTATCAACATTTCAGCTCGTCGGATGTCGATGCAGACCATCGCCACCACGGGCCCAAGTTTGCGTCCGTCTGGCAGACGATTCCGATGATTGCGCTGGCTGACCTTGCCTTTTCGCTGGATAGTGTCACGACGGCGATCGCCATTTCGAATGAAGTTTGGCTAGTGCTAGCGGGTGGGACGATTGGCATTATCACCCTCCGATTTATGGCAGGGCTATTCATCCGCTGGCTCGATGAGTTCGTTTACCTAGAGGATGCAGGATTCACCACCGTCGCGTTGGTGGGGGTGCGGCTCATTATCCGGGTCATTGATCCGCTCCTCGTTCCCCCAGAATGGGTCATGATCATGATGATTGGCCTACTGTTCGCTTGGGGATTTTCGAAACGAGTGGTACCTGATGCTGGCGAGCAGTCTATTTCCTCATCGACTCTCAATGCCCTAGAAGCCCTAGAAGCCTTAGAAGCTCCCCGTGAGGCGCAGGAAGCTTCTGTCGATTAATCTCCTAGTAAGCGGGTTCTCTTGAATCGTCTGAAACGTCCGAGTTGAGACTCTTGTTATATTCCAATGGTCTAACTGAGAAGAAACGCACGACTACTGGCGGATCCCTGGGATTAGCAATCCTGTGTATGCTGATTAACAGCAATCACTACTCGTAGGCGTTTTATGGGAACCGAAATTCAAAACGTAGGCTATCTGGCAACTCCCGCAACGGGCACAGGGTCAGGGGTCATTATTCTGCAAGAGTGGTGGGGACTTGTTCCCCATATCAAGTCGGTTGCCGATCGCTTTGCCAAGGCAGGTTATGTTGCCCTAGCCCCGGACTTGTATCACGGAGAAACGACAACTTCTCCGGATGAAGCAGGTCGATTGTTTATGGCGCTGAATATCGAGCAAACCGCAGAATCCCTCAAATCTGCGATCGACTTCCTTCTCAATCACGAAACGGTGAGCAGTACCCAAGTTGGCGTGGTGGGCTTTTGTATGGGGGGACAACTAGCGCTCTTGGCAGGCACGGTCAGCAACCAAATCGGTGCAGTGGTTGATTTCTACGGTATTCATCCTAACGTTTCTCCCAATTTCGCTAATTTAACAGCGCCAGTGTTGGGCATTTTTGGCGACCAGGATACCTTTGTCCCCCCAGACGCCGTGCTGGCCTTGGAGAAAGCGATTCGCGATGCTGGGGGGCAGATTGAAACCCATACCTATGCCAACGCCGATCACGCTTTCTTCAACGACACTCGACCAGAGGTGTACAACCCTACGGCCGCCGCCGATGCCTGGGAACGGACGCTAGCTTTTTTGAAGGGGGCGATCGCTTAAATCTCCCAAAATCCTGGTCTTTTTTGAGCAATTCGCCAGACCAGACTGCTAAGCGACATAAAAAAACCGTGTTCTCGTCTGAGAACACGGTTGAAACTGACACTTATACCAATCTCTGAGATGGTGCGCTCAAGAGATTAGGAAAATTTGGGTTGAGCGATCAGCCACCCGCAAGCGCAGGTACAATGCTGACCTCGTCCCCTGACTGGAGAGCGGTATTTTGTCCATCCAAAAATCGGATATCTTCATTGTTCACGTAGAAATTGATGAATCGGCGAAGCTGTCCCTGATCATCACACAACCGAGCTTTGATGCCCGGAAAGTTTTGATCCAGCGCATCGAGTAGCTCAGAAATATTGCTACCTTCGCATTCCAGCGTTGCCTGGTCACGAGTGAACTTTTGCAGGGGGGTAGGAATTAAAACTTTTACAGCCATAGGATATCTAACATCAAACCGAATCGATTACAACGTACCAATTTAGACAGACACTTGCTGCCATTCCAGACGCTCTAGAGTTTGAGCTCGCTCGAGCGCCCGCTCAAAGCTATCGAGCTTGGGTTCAATCGTGAGCGGTTCGCCAACGTAGCCTTGAACCGCTTCCTGAGTCTTCAGACCATTTCCGGTAATGTAGGCCACGGTCGTTTCATCAGGATTAGTTTTGCCTGCTTCGACGAGCTTCTTCAGAACTGCGATCGTTGTTCCGCCAGCGGTCTCTGTGAAGATGCCTTCGGTTTCAGCCAGCAGCTTAATCCCGTCTACGATTTCTGCATCGGTTACGGATTCAATGTTGCCATTGGTCTTACGAGCAATATCAACCGCATACACACCGTCTGCGGGATTGCCAATCGCAATCGATTTTGCGATGGTGCTGGGTTTTACCGGACTGATGAAGTCGCGACCTTCGCGGAAGGCTTGGGCGATGGGAGAACACCCTTCCGCCTGGGCACCGCTAAAGCGCACGGCTTTTTCCTCAACCAAGCCAAGAGTGGTGAACTCTTGGAATCCTTTGTAAATCTTGGTGAATAGTGAGCCGGATGCTAGCGGTGCAACCACATGGTCGGGAAGTTTCCAGCCTAGCTGCTCGGCAACTTCATAGCCCAAGGTCTTAGACCCTTCGGAGTAGTAAGGGCGGAGGTTAATATTCACAAATCCCCATCCGTGGGTGTTCGCCACTTCAGAACACAGGCGATTGACCTGGTCGTAGTTGCCATGAACAGCCATCACCGTAGGACTGTAGATGAGGGTGCCTAGAACCTTACCCGCTTCCAAGTCAGACGGGATGAAGACGCAGCATTCCAGACCTGCGTGAGCCGCGATCGCCGCTGTGGAATTGGCTAAGTTTCCGGTACTTGCACAGGAAACCGTGGTAAAACCGAGTTCGCGTGCCCGCGTCAACGCCACCGAAACCACCCGATCCTTAAAGCTGAGGGTGGGCATGTTGACCGCATCGTTCTTGATGTATAGCTCTTTCAGTCCCAGGCGACGCGCCAAGCGATTGGCCTTCAGGAGCGGCGTCATGCCAGTGCCCACATCAATCGGATCTTGAGTCGAAACAGGAAGCAGATTGCGGTAGCGCCAGATCGAGTTAGGACCCGCTTCAATCGTTTCGCGAGTGACCACTTGGCTCAAGCGGTTGTAGTCATAAACCACTTCCAAGGGGCCAAAGCAGAGTTCGCAGACGTGGATCGCTTGGGCTTCGTACTCTGCACCGCACTCTTTACACTTCAGCCCTGTGAAGTAGGTACCCGTGGATGCGCTTGTGGTGGGAATGGTTGCCTGGGTCATGTCAGTTTCTCAAAAAATTCTCAACGTTAGCTGAAAACGTAACAAGTTCAAGTCTGGTCAGGGTTTCACGCTGTTTTGCCTGAACATTGAAATGATGGTAACACGGGGTAAAACCAGCGTCAAACAAACCCGATTAAAATAGTCGGAATTGACACAGTACTTGACAAGCAACTGTTTTGGGGATGCTGAAGCAATGCTTGAGCGGATTTTATTCAAAATTTTTTGAAAAATTGCCCCAAAAAATTTTGCGCGTGCCAACAGTTCAGTCAGCACGCGCCGTCGAAAGCTTGACGGGTGAAGGTTTGGGCGATCGCCCATCCTCGGATCAGTTCTGAGATTCTGTCCAGGCGGGATGGGTCATCAGCATTTGCATCACGCGGACACCCCGGAGCTGGTTTGACAGGGGCAAATGTCCTCGCGGTGCAGACAAATCCCAAATAAACTCTTGGGGATAGCGAGTCCAGGCTGCTTCCGATCGCCAGCCAATTTTCGGCCAGAGGCGATCCCAATCTTTGTTCACCCCTAGCCAAATCTCCCGTTGGACAGAGTAGCCAAACTTGCCCTCGGAGTGCAGCATCCACAGGGTATCAATCAGGCGCAAATCCTCTACTGGAATGCTCTGCACTTCCGTAAAGTAAAGCCACTTGCGGCGGATCGCAGCATCGCCTACTAATTCGCAAAGTTTCTGAATTGTAATGCGATCGGCGTCTTCAAACTCTTGTTTAGCTAAGAGGGTTTGTAGTTTGGTGTAGTCTACGCCCCGTTGCGATTCCAGGGGCAGAATACCCGTCGGAAAGTGGGTCGCTAAGAAATCCTGGGTTGCATCGGTTTGGGCAGAGTAGAGCACTTGGTAGATTTTGCCGTTGGCTATGTTGGTCGGCTCAAGCGATTGACTACTCTGCAACACTAAGAGGTAATCCATCAGCAGGGTTAGCCCCTCTTCACCGGATTGGGCGATCGCCTCAATGGA
>JACYMB010000107.1 GCA_015272205.1 Synechococcales cyanobacterium T60_A2020_003
ACTAGTGGAGCCTCTTACGATACCCACACTGCTGGTCTTGCCCAAGCAAGGTATTAATCGTACTACATGGCAAATAAAGCCCTATCAAACCCATCTCGAAAACTTGGAAATTGTGTCAATTCCAGGACATCACTGGTGTTTTCTGACGGAACCATCAGCCTTTAGTGCAGTTGTGTGCTCTTTCCTGGCAAAACAACGTTAAGACAGTAATCGACGTTGTTCATCGCAGAGCTTAATTCCAATCTATTTCACCTTGATATCGCTCAGGTGAGGGGCGATCGCCCCAGGCCACAAAACCGAGAACATCAACTCTTGGCAGTACCCGTGATCTTGATCACTTTAAGGGCTGAGATGAATCAGAGATTACGCTGACTCGTATCACGCTAACATCTGTCCAAGATCATTCAGAATTCCACGGAATATCACCCTGCTAAGCCGCATAACCATAGATGATTAGAGATAGGTATCAACGCTATCAGCACTTATGGAATCTCAGTACTGAGATGTTATAGATGTGGTCAGGGTGTAGGACTGTTGGATTGCAAGAATTGACCTGGGATTGATCTAGGCGGCAACGACTGAAAACTGATGTCAAAATTCAATTCCCAAAATAAGCTAGAACCAATTCTTAAGCCTGACATCCTCAAATTTGTATTTCGTCTTACGCATGTTCTGTTCTAGCGATCGCTCCGAATCTAGTTGCTCTAAAAATGTTTGATCTCGCCAGCTCCTAGATCTTTAAAGTCTACTCTCGAACCATGCACACTGACGCCGCATCATCCCTCAATCAATGTATTCAGAAGCTAACTTGGGCATTAGAGTCACTCAATGCTGTTGTCCACCACTCTGTAGCTTTAGACATATCAAGCTTGATCATTCAAGCCATGAGTGGCCCTTGGCGGCATTATCATACGCCCCAACATGTGTTTGAACTATGCAATTCAGATGATCCCATTGAAGTATTAGCGGCGCTGTTTCATGACATCGTTTATGTGCAGGTCGATGGGCATATTCACCTCAATCTTTCCTTTTACTTAGCGCCCTACATTAAACAGACTGGTAGAAAAATTGTGCTTCGCCAAGCGGGCGATATGCCCAAAAACCTTGAGGTAGACATCGTCATGTCTATCTTCGGTGTTTGCCCTGGCGACGATCTGCTGCCCCATATGGGACAAAATGAGTTTTTGAGTGCCCTAGTTGCTGCTCGTATCTTAAAACCGTTACTGCCGCTATCGCAGATTGCTGAGGTCGTGACCTGTATTGAAGCCACGATTCCCTTCCGAGCACCCGAAGCAGAGGGGATAACGGCGATCGCCAGTTTGCAACACCGACTCACCGAAACGAGCGATCGCTTTGCCTTGACTCTCTCCGCTCAGGAAATTGAAACCACAATGCTGAGAGCGGTTCGACTCGCCAATCGCGACCTTAGCGGCTTCGCCACACCATCGCCTGCGATTTTTCTGGATAATACTTGGAGTCTGCTACCGGAGTTTAATCACGCCCTCAAAAATCAGTTCTCCTATACCGTGCGCGACTATCGGATGGCGCTGCATAAGATGGAGGTCTTTCTCAACTATCTTTCACCCCATGATATTTTCCATCAGTTTCAGGCAGAACCTACCGATGAAATCTATCGGAAATGGATCGAAACCGCAAACTACAACCTCTCTGTCGGACGGCTTTACATGGGGAGCAAACTGGTCAGTATTGCGATTCTCGAAGCGTTGGCGGCTCGATATGGATTGAATACCCAGTTGTCTACATTTATGGGGGATTTGCCATCGGGTTCAGTTCGCCCACCGCAACTATCGGATTTTCTCCCCACTGTGCCTAAGCCGTATCAGCCGCGTACAGATGTAGAGCGGGATGTGATGGTGTTTTTAGAGGTTGGCCGACATCGCGACACCGATTACGATGTGCCCAATTCCCCCCTCTCCACCTTCTTGGTCAAAGAGCTAGGGTTTCAAGAGATGCAGCGGCAATTGCAAGACGCCAAACGGTTCTTCCAAGGGGAACTATCGTCAGAGCATTTTCTCCTAGGATTCCGGTCTGATCTCATTGCCATCATCACCTACGCCATTTTTGAATTAATGAAAACTAGACTGCGATCGCTCATTTTTGGTGCGGGGGCGATTCAAAAAGCGTAGAACTCCCCCAGGACTTTATAAACTTTTCTGTGTTTGTCATAACATTTTTGTATTTTTCGGATAGAGACAAGGGAGAGTGTCACCCTAAAAGTAGGTCTGACTACTTTAGGTATACAGAAGCGAGAACAGTATGGATACTAACGACTTAGCTCGACAAAAACTGGCCGAACAGCGTCAACAGGAAGACCAGCGCGAAGAGTCAATGCGGACTCGTTCGGAAGAGGAACTCCAAGGTTCAGAGAATCATTTAGATGAAGAAGCACGGGAGCATTTAGCCCAGCAACGGCAGCAGGACGATCAGCGCCAAGAGTCTCTATTACAACGTTCTGAAGAGGAAGTTGGCCTGTAGTCACCTCCGGTTCCAATAGCATCAAAGGGCGATCGCCGTTCCGATGATGTAAAGGAGAGCGATTGCCTCAGATGCTTACAATCTTGCGTCTGGCCTCCGCTGCGTAGCCGTTTCTAGGGTCTCACTTGTTGTGGGTAAGGGAAGCTGCGTTTGAAATCGACTAAAAACGATGTCACCCCAGTTCCAGGAGGCATACCAGTAGAGATCCTGCTTAACGGTGCGGTACTTGGGATGATCCGACCAGTGTACCTGCACTACCCCTAGATTGGCCTCCCCCACCACCTCTGGCCCTTCCTGCATCCAGCGATTGCGCCAAAGGCCTAAGAGCCATTGCTTGAATCGGCTACTCCGCTTGGGCTGTAGACTCAAAACCCACGAGACAGAACGGCGAAACAGTTGGGCAGGGGGACGACGAATCCACTCAATGCGGTAGTGCCAGTCCGGGGGCACTTCACACTGGGTCAAGGCCATCGCTCGCTCTACCCCCACCTGACGCTGCGTTTTGAGGCGAAATTTCTGAATCGTCGGCGGTTTGCCCGGAGCCTGCCGTTTCATCCACCAAACCAATCCTTGAATCGTCTGGATTTCGATCTGCTCGGCGCGATCGCTCCATCCCATCAGTTCGCGATCGCCCTCTGGAACTAAGCATTTCAGCTTGGTATGCACGGCACGGGTTTTCCATTCGGCGTTCTTCAACGCGCTGGAGGTGAGTTGGGTCAACACATGGGCAGTCGTTTTGCCGGACTCATACCACCAGTAGTTGAGCCGCACCATCGCCCCATAGTGGATATCACCAGAGAGAATTACCACCTGTTCGCGTTGGGCAAAAAGGGTTTTCAGAAACCGTGAGAAAGCTGATTTATGGATATTCCAGGCATCGCCGACATCGTTGTCGAACACGTTGCCCTGATGCAGTTGACGATGCTGCACCCAGTCGATTACTTGCAGACTGACAAGGTTGGTCGGAGCCACCAGAATAGTGAGATCAATCGAGGTCTGTCCTTCAGCATTGAGGCGATCGCTCTCATCTAGGGCATCCTTAACCTGCGCTTGAAATGCTGACGGGCTGAGCAACATGGGCGGGGCGATCGCTTGGTCGTTGGATGGATAGCCGCGCCACGTTCGGGTATCTAGCACAATCACCTCATGGCGATCGCTCCGTACCGTATAGTACCAGCGCAACGATTCTGGGGCATGGTCGAGAATCCAAACGTCACCCTCTAGCCGCAGCAAGGGCAATCCAGTAGCAGGATCAGAGGGCGGCAATCCCAAATACTGGGCGATCGCCCGTCCGGTTTCTAAATCCAGGCTCTCGGACGCACACCACTGTTCCGCCGCGCAGAGAAGCTTTTCACCAATTTGACCCGATTCAAACTGCTCTGGCGTATTGCCCCATCCTTGACATAGGGTATAGGCCAGTAATCCATTTTGAACGGTTCGATAGCCTAGGGGTTTACCCAACACTCGCAAGCACCACGCCTGGTTCAAATACCAGTCGTCGCTAATGTCATGATCGTCAAAGATCATGTACGTCGGCACGTTGGCAAGGGCACGACGCACTTTCCACAGCATTTTTGCGAAATTTTCAATGCCGATAGATTCTCGTTTCCATTCTTTGCGCTGCCGATGATCAAGATGGATATCCTCACCCCTCGGAACCCCCGACCACAGCACCGGAGACCACGACAGGAGATAGGTTGTGCAGTATTCACCAAAACTGAAGAGATGACTATCGGCATAGTCGGCCTTATTCCGAATGCCAGCCGTAAATCCCCCCTGCTGGGCGGCGATTGCACTACGGTGGCCGGGAGGCAAATCTGATGGATGCAGATGGGAAGGAGTCCGTCCGGGATGTAGCGGAAGTTGTTCCTGCCAACCTAAAAGGGTGGTTGCGGCATCTTGCGTGATGTACAGCATGGGATCTGCCACATCATCGCCGTAGATTTGATCTCCCGTAAAGAAAAGCTGATGCGGACGTTGATTGGGTTGATCGGCACTCGCCCCAATGAGGTCATCTAAAATGGGCAACGTATCTTGACCGTAGCCATGAATTTTTCGACACGATCCGTGAACAATTCGAAGCTGCTCAATGTCTTGTGGGGGCAGAGCAAAGGTCGGTAATCCGTGTTCAAAGTAGCTCATGCTGATTGGAGACTCTCCTGAACCGTGCAGCGCTTCCCGTAGCGTTTGATTCGGGGATGGGTCAGAACAGGTGAAGGCTAAATCATAGGCATAAATCTGTCCGGGATGAAGCGTAGAATCGGCGTCAGATTGGTTTGGAGGGGCGATCGCCGTTACAGCTACAAGGTGCAAATGCTGCCCCAAGGCGATAGTCTGTCGTGAGCCTTGCAGAATCCGACGGGTAATCACTTGTCCCGCTTCATCCGTTGCATACACGGTGAGCGTCACCCCCCACGACTCTCGGAGCGCGACCCACACCGTCACCCGCTCTGGTTCAGTACGCCGCAGAATCGGCCCAGCCAGAACGAGCGGCAGAGAGGAGAGGCGATCGCGCAAAGGAAGCCAGACCATAGGGAATAGCGAAGGGTTGAGAGGATCTACCGTCACTATAGGGGGAAACTAGGACTGATCACGTCCCTCCCAGGGGCGAACCCATCCAGCAATGTTCACCGTCTAATCCCCACCGACGCTGATATTGGTACCATAGACCTGAGCGTTGGTCAGGGTAATACCATCGACCGATGCCCCCGTCACATCCGCGTGGTACATCGTGACATCCGTAAAGTCTACGCTATTCAGGTTGGCATCCGTCATCACAGCGTTTGTTAGGAATGCGCCTGCTAAATTGGCACCTTCTAAATTCGCACCGGCCAGGTCTGCGCCCTCTAGGTTAGTACGTGATAGGTTAGTGCCTTGTAAATTGGCCTCGCGCAAGTCTGCACCAATGAGGTGAGCCCCCGTTAAATCTGCATTTTCTAAATCACACACGTAGCACGCTCCGGTGCGAAGCAATTGCTCAACGTGATCCGGATTTTCAGCTCGCGCTGGAGCAGCAACAAAGAGTGTTGGAACCAGCGCAGCAAGGGTCAAGAAGATAATGCGTTTCATAAACGGCTGCTCCTTCAAACGATCTGCGCACTAGCAAGGATCTACACGAAGGAAAGATTTGATTTCGCAAAGCGATCGCCGTCTTCTAAATCAATGGGTCTTCTAAATCAATGGGATGGAAGGGACTGATGGGAAGTAAGCCGACGATCCACTAACGTTCCTACAACGTAGATCTCGCTTTCTTATGCTTCTATTGTCGCTAAAAAGACTTAGCAGCACATCTATCGTCCGGGTGAATATTCACAAAAAATAACGACCCACGCATGACTCAAGCTTGCAACCTACGCCCCAATCACGTATTTCTGCCATTCCTGATGAGTGCCACTCTTGATGTGTTTTGTGACCTCAAAATACAGACTGCTGTGGGGACGGTGCGGCGCGTGGCGCAGGAGCATGTTGGCCTCTCTAGGCGTCCGATTTCCCTTTTTAACGTTGCACCGTACGCAAGCGGTGACAATATTTTCCCAGGTATCGTTCCCCCCGCGCGATCGCGGCACAACATGATCCAGCGTCAGGTCATCACCGCTATAGCCACAGTATTGACAAGAGTGCCCATCGCGGTGAAGAATGTTTCTCCGGGTCAAGGGAATTTCCTTATACGGCACACGTACATAGTGCCGTAGGCGAATCACCGTAGGAAGGGGAAAATCAGCGTAAACAATCTTACCGTTATGCTCGACTTGCTCTGCTTTACCTTTAATGAGAAGCACAATCGCTCGACGCCAGCTGGTGATGTTGAGCGGCTCGTAGGAAGCATTCAGCACCAGAACCTTACTCATTGATGTTAGTTCAGTCTGTCGTTATATAAGGGACGTAACGATTTTTCCAGATGGTAACACAGCTAAAACCGGATCTGGACGGACGGACATGAAAGACCTTGGAACTTTGATCCCTAACTCTAAATTGAAGGGTGTCTCGTTTGATGGTGTGGGATCCGCGATCGCCCGATAGTCGTTCTGCTGCGGTCTCGTTAGAATGCAGGGAAGACGCTACTTACAATTGCCTATGACGGTCAGTCTCGCCCAGTACGAAACTCTTCTCGCCGACTACAGCAGCCAATCAGGGGCGATCGCTGTACTCCGCAAGTACCGTCCCTACCTGGAAAAGGTGCCCAGTATGCGGCGACCGAAAGACAGCCTGATCTCGATCCCGCTGCCGTTAGTCCGGGTGCATCGCAGATTGGGATTGTCTGAGCAAGTCTTGGAGGCCGTGCGTCTGCCCTGCGACACCGCAATTCTTATGTGTGACCCAGAGTGGAAAATCAAAACTGGGGTTGAAATTTTTGTCTTTATCCACCGTCCCCATGAGGATTTTTCTGAACTCTTGGATCGGTGGCGGCAAACTCAGATCATTATGGAGCGCGGATACGAATGGGTGATGCCCCAGCGCTATCGCCACATTCTCAATGAGGGGGCTGAGGAAGCTTTTCCGTTATTCGTTGTCTTCCCGCAAACCCCGGAGCGGATTCGGAAAGGGTTGAAGGGAGCGTATCTACCCGTGATTATGGAATCTGTGTCAACGGCTGATGCAGAGGAGGAGGAGGATTTGGAGCTAGAGTCCGAAGCAGCGCTGTCCGTGGACTCGTCCAAGCTGGATACGGCCCAAGAGGAGTAGATGATGTCTGGTGGTTTCTAGGATGCGATCGCCCATTGGCTGAGGAGGCATTAAAAGATTGATCTGTCTCTATTCAAAACGCAGAGCAAATCGATAGTAGCTCATTCCCTTCCCCAGACGTGCTGGAAACCACGGCAGCAGGCGCGATCGCCGCTATGTGGAATATGAACCATTGCTATCCATTGCTTGACGGGTTTTAGAAGTTAAGCGAAACTGATTATAAGCTGAGGTAACCCCTCAGTATTTCAACAATTTTTCTTAACAAGAACGCTTTTCGTTACAGATTGTAAACGAAAGGAATCGTGTCAGCGCAGTGAACGAGGTTTGGGTGTCCAAGCTTATCACTCGCCACCATTCGTGTAGGAACGCTCGAAGGTTAACGAGTCGCATGGAAACACTGGAATTCATCATTCATCCAGACGGTCGTGTTCAGGAAAAGGTGACAGGTATTCAAGGCTCATCTTGTGCTGAAGTGACGGCTGCTCTTGAACAACAGTTGGGTATTGTGATCAAGCAAGACACTACCTCGGAATACTATAACCAGCCCTCTGTGCAGGCTGTGTCCGAGTCAACCTACGCTACGCGCAGTGAGTGGTAATCCAGCTCAGGTTTTATCTAGATTTTTCGATTTTGTAAATGTCACGCTATTGAAAGAGTCCTCATGTCGCACTTTAGCCAAATCAAAACTCAGCTTCGAGATCTGACGTCGTTGCAATCCGCGTTAACCGATGTCGGTATTGACTGGAAGGCAGGCCCCCAGGAAATTCGCGGATATCAAGGCCAAACCCATGCTGCCGCGATCGCCATTGAGCAAGACAATGGATACGACATCGGCTTTAGCTGGAATGGTCAAGAGTACGAACTCGTCGCCGATCTCCAATACTGGCAGCAGCCCTTGTCTGTTCAAGGCTTTTTGAACCAGATCTCCCAACGCTACGCCTTCCATACTGTGATGACCGAAACCACTCGTCAGGGCTTTCAACTCACGGAACAACAGCAGAATCCCGACGGTTCTATTCGTCTTGTGCTTCAACGCTGGAGTGCTTAATCCTGCATTCACTCGCTAAATCAAGTTCAAGAGCAGAAGGGGGCAGCATGCTGTGCCCTTTTGTTTTAGGTCATAACTGACGGATGAAGCAACTATGACAGATACTTTGTATCCCGAATCAACAGGCGATCGCGCCTCTAGGCAAACCGGGTTTGAACCGGAACTCGGCGGACAGTGGCGCAATGCCCCGGAGCGCAGTGGCTTTGAACCGGAACTGGGCGGGCGCGATCGCCAAAAAGGGGTCTATGTGGATGAGATTACCTGCATCGGCTGTAAGCACTGTGCCCACGTTGCCCGCAACACCTTCTACATCGAGCCGGACTATGGCCGAGCACGGGCAATTCGCCAAGACGGAGATGCTGAAGAGGTCATTCAAGAAGCGATCGATACGTGCCCCGTCAACTGCATCCAGTGGGTGGACTATACTGCCCTCCGCCGTTTAGAAGAGGAACGTAAGTATCAGGTAATTCCCCTGCCCGGAGGCGTGACTGATCGCACCCCACTACGCCCGCAGGGCAAAAAGAAAAAGCCGAAGCCCTCGTCGTAATGATTGAGTAAACCGTTCTGTGTCTAGCTTCTCTTCATCATGTCCCGATCTCGATCTGCACCGTCTACCTCCAAGTCCGCCCACGAACCGGCAATTGACCTCACTGAACCGAAGTACTACCTCAGCCGCGAACTGAGCTGGATTGAATTTAATCGGCGGGTATTGCATGAAGCACTGGACGATCGCACCCCCCTTTTAGAACGACTAAAGTTCACCGCCATTTTTAGCAACAACCTCGACGAATTTTTCATGGTGCGTGTCGCGGGATTGAAGCGGCAAGTGGAAGCGAATGTCAGCAAACTTACGCCCGATGGCCTCACCCCCCAACAGCATCTCGACGCAATTAATCAACACCTTGGCCCCATCGTTCAAGAACAGCATCACCACTTCAATCAGATTCTTAAGCCCCTGTTAGCGCTTCATGGCATTTATCTTCTGGACTATGTCGATCTCAACCCAGAGCAGCAAACCTACCTGCAATCCTATTTCAAAGAGCAAATTTTTCCAGTATTGACACCGCTAGCCGTTGACCCCGGCCATCCGTTCCCCTACATTTCTAATCTCAGCCTGAACCTGGCTGTCGTTCTGAAAGACGAAGAAAAAGATGCGGAACTGTTCGCCCGCGTCAAAGTTCCTAAAAAGGTCTTACCCCGCTTTATCCCGCTACCTGCCGATCTGTGGCACCCCATCCCAGACCAAGAGCATCCGGTCGTTTGGGCGGGTGTGCTGTCTGAGCAAGCGATCGCCCACAACCTAGAATTTCTGTTCCCAGGGATGAAGATCCAGGAATACCATCCCTTTCGGATCACCCGCGATGCCGACTTAACGGTTGCGGAAGATGAAGCCGATGACCTGATGCTGGCGATCGAACAAGAGCTACAAAAGCGACGACTCGGTGGCTCGGTCGTCCGTGCTGAAATTGCCGCATCCATGCCCGACACCCTCCGCGAAACGCTGATGCGCGAAATGGGGCTATCGGAAAAAGATGTGTACATGCTTGATGGCCCACTAGGACTAGAGGACTTAATGTCGTTCATGGCACTACCCTTGCCCCAACTGAAAGATCCTGCCTGGTCATCGGTCGTTCATCCGCGATTGGCGCGGTTGCGAGATGTTACCGCTCTCAATGAAGAGGAGGATGCAGAGGACTTTTTCGCAATAATCCGGCAGCAGGACTTATTAGTCCATCACCCCTATCACTCCTTCACCTCCAGTGTGCAGCGCTTCATTACCCAGGCCGCCCATGATCCAGATGTGGTCGCCATTAAGATGACCCTATATCGAACCTCTGGCGACTCACCGATTGTCAATGCGCTGATTGATGCAGCAGAGAACGGTAAACAGGTGGTGGTCTTGGTGGAACTCAAGGCACGATTTGACGAAGAAAACAACATTCTCTGGGCACGCAAGCTAGAACAGGCTGGAGTTCATGTTGTATATGGATTAGTGGGTCTGAAAACCCACACTAAAGTGATCCTTGTAGTACGGCGGGAAGCCGAACATATTCGCCGCTATGTCCATGTCGGCACAGGCAATTACAATCCCAAAACCGCTAGGCTATATACCGATCTCGGCCTGATTAGCTGCCGCGATCCCCTAGGGGCTGATCTGTCTGATTTGTTTAACTACTTAACAGGATATTCTCGGCAAAAAACGTTCCGAAAATTGTTAGTAGCTCCCATCAACTTGCGCGATCGCATGATGGAACTTATTCATCGTGAAACAGAACACTGCCGCAACGGGCAGGAAGGCCGCATCGTCGCCAAGATGAATTCCTTGGTTGATCCGAAAATTATCCGCGCACTGTACGAAGCATCCCAAGTCGGGGTTAGCATCGATCTGATTGTGCGTGGTATTTGTTGCCTGCGACCGGGCATTCCCGATGTCAGCGAAAATATTCGGGTTATTAGTATTGTGGGTCGCTATCTTGAACATTCCCGCATTTTCTACTTCTACAACAACGGGAACGAAGAGGTGTTCATCGGTAGTGCAGACTGGATGCCCCGTAACCTCGATCGCCGTGTAGAAGCGGTGACTCCTGTCGAAGATCCAACGTTGTGTAAGGACTTGCAAGAGATCTTAGGGGTCATGTTATCGGATAATCGGCAGGCGTGGGAGCTACAGCCCGATGGCAGCTATATTCAACGACGCCCCGAACCTCGGCAAGAAGCTCAAAGTTCGCAAAGTGTTCTAATGAGTATGGCCTTAAAATCGGCAAGTAGCGTTTAGATTAAACGTTCCAAAATTTGAGTTGCCATCGTAATCAGCACTGGAGAGAGTCACGGTATGCGTCTGCATCCTCATCGGCAGCAGGAATTGCAACAGTTCATTCAAGATCTCGGATTGCCGGATGATGCCCCTATTCGTTGGGAGTTGCTGCATAAAGCCTTAACCCATCCAACCTACTCAGTCGATGCTAACTACGATCAGTTAGAGTTTGTTGGCGATGCGGTTGTGAAGCTAGCGACGGCTGAATTCCTCCTCACTCAATATCCTGCTCAAAAGGCAGGGGAGATGACTGCTATTCGCTCCATCATGGTGAGCGATCGCGTCTTGGCGGAGATTGCGGCGCGGCACCATCTCGATCGCTATTTGCTAGTAGGCAGTAGCGCAGCAGGCGATCGCAGTGGGCGTGATTCCCGCTTAGCAGATGCCTTTGAGGCGGTTCTGGCCTCCCTCTATCTCAGTACCCACGACCTCAGCTTGATTCATCCTTGGCTCGATCCTGAACTGCAACCCTTAGCCGATACGATTCGCCGCGATCCCGCTTTTCTAAACTACAAGGGTGCCCTGCAAGAGATGACTAATGCTCTCTACAAAACCTTACCGGAGTATCGGGTGAAAGACGTCACCCAAACCCATGATGACCCGGAACGCTTTTCCGCACAAGTTTGGATTCTAGGGGAATGCTACGGAAGCGGACGGGGGGCATCCAAGAAAGCGGCAGAACAAGCAGCGGCTCAAATTGCATTTTTAGAATTGCGATCGCGCCTCAATCTAGACCTGTAAACCGATTGGGTCGTTTTGAAAGGGAGGGGGAAAGTCTTAGGACGACGATCCGGCAGGCGATCGCACATCGGGGCGATCGCTTGGGAGTAGCCTATCATTGGATTCCCGCGACGAGGTTGGTACCGAATTGAGTAACGGCATTATGATCTCCACCGTTGTGCCTTGATTGACGCCTGCACTCGATAGCGTAATGTCGCCTCCCATCAGCCCTATCAAATTTCGCGAAATAGCGAGTCCCAGACCTGTCCCCTCAAACTTTCGCGTTGTACTGCCATCTACCATCACAAAGGGCCGGAATAGTTTGTGCTGCTGCGCTGGGTCAATCCCAATGCCAGTGTCAATTATCGAAACGACTACTTGCTGATACTCTTGATCCCCACTAATGTGCAGATCGCCTTTGATATTTTCAGGAAGGGGTACCGTTAGCGGTTCAATCCGAGTTTTAATCGTAATGCTGCCCTGATCGGTGAACTTAATGGCGTTGAAAATCACATTCAGGAACACCTGTTTCAGCTTTCCAGCATCTGCATAGACGATTAACGGTGCTGACAAGTCTGGAGCATTCAGCATCAGTCCTTTTTGCTGGATATCAACCGCTTGCAGCGCGACCACATCCTGAAGCAGGGTTTGAATATTAACCCGCTCTAGCGACATGGCTAAACTTCCAGATTCAATTTTGGCAATGTCAAGCAGATCGTTAATAATTTTGAGCAAATGGGTTGCGGCATCAAGAGCGCGATCGAGAAACTCAAGCTCTTCTTCTTCAGAGTCACAATACCCATCCCGAATCAGCCGCACGCAACCAATAATGGCGTTCAGAGGCGTCCGTAGCTCGTGGGAGGTATTGGCTAAAAACTCACTTTTGAGTTGATTCGCGGCTTCGGCCTCTTGCCATGCGTTCTCCAATTCCGTTGCCCGTTCTTCCAAACGCTGCATCATTAAATCCAGGGCCTGGGCAAGATTGCTGAGTTCACGGATATTAAAATCGGGATTGGCATAGCCTGACTGATCTTTTTGATGCACTCGCAGCGCATGCTGTCCTAATGTTTCGATGGGATCGGCTAACTCTTTGGCAAGATACAGCAGGGCTAACAAATTGGCTCCGAGCAATCCAGCCATGACCCAAACGATGGTGTGAGTAATCACGTCTAGTCCGCGCAGCGCATCTTGAATCTCGGTAATGGCGATAACAGCATACTCTTCTGCCTGAGTCGAACCAGTTTGTAATGTAAGTGGAACGTAGCCTGCAATCCACTCTTTACCGTCAGGGGAGAAATTAAAAACGTGACGAAAATTTTGAATGCCTCGATCCGCATCTAAAAGGATGGGCGTTAGACTATCCACGTTCCACTGATCGGTAGGATACGCCTGCGGATGCGATAGAATCTGTCGCCTATTCAAGTCAACCAGGACGGTATATCCTAAAAATGATCGGGGTTGTCCGCTTTCGGGCGGATTTAAGATGGATGTCGCGGAGAGAATGGACTGTAGCTCGCCCGCAGCGTTGTAGACAGGAACCTGCACCGTGGCTTCTAGATCCGTAGATTCTGCCGAGACCGGATCAGCAGGGGATGACGAGGAGGGGACAGGGGCGATCGCCACATGAAACGGAGTAATCCCGTCTGAGGTCGGAGTAGACCAATCTGAGAATAGGGACGGATCTAGCGACGAAGACGGATCAGAACAGGTGGACGTTGAGGCGATCGCCGCTCCGGTTGGGGCAGCGTGAAGCTGTACGCACTGTATGGATATCTCCGAATACTGCTGCAAGTGGTCTAGAAATGGCTGCGTTCTGGCAACGTCGTTATTAATTAGGACATTACTCTGGCTTGCTGTTTCCAAAATAGCTCGCAGAGTTTGAACATCGGCATCAATATGCTGAGCTTTGCTGGTTGCGCTTTCAACCAGATTATGATTTGCCGTTAGCAATAAACTGGTACGCGCTCTCCAAAACGTGCACGCAACTCCGATCAGCAAAATCGGAACGCTGATAAGCAAAACCCGCGAGATGAGAACTCGGCGAAATGATGATTGACCTGGCATAGCCGGAGGTGAGAATGGGTATGTGATGCAAAGCCAGTTACATAGCTTTAAACACTGACTACTGGACTCAGTCTAGAGACTGTCGGGGGCTAGCATCAACCCAGAATCTACAAGCTTGTGACTAGATCTGGTCTTTCTTTGTGAAGAGTCTTTAGGGAGAGGGAGAGGTTCATCTAGGTCTAATCTAGGCTTAGCCTAGGATCCAGAGATTTTTTAGCCAAGAGATGATAAGCAATTTTATGACTGTCTCATCATGCTTTCTGGCAACCTTTTGGGTGCCCTAAACCACGGCGTTCAAACGTGACGTACTCCCGACACCGATGCAAACATACGGTGCGGGCTTCTCCCACCGGAA
>JACYMB010000108.1 GCA_015272205.1 Synechococcales cyanobacterium T60_A2020_003
TCGCTTTGTCCTGGAGTCTGGGACGTTGGACTTAAACGGATGCAGAGTCCGAATCTGCCGTTTTAGCAGGCGCCTCTTCTCCTGAGTCTGTTTCGGTCTCAGCACTAGCAGTAAGAACCTTTGGCTCAGGAGGTTCAATCTTGGCTTCCATCGTTTGCTTGACCGTCTTTTCGAGCTGCTGGGCTTCACGCTTAAATTCGGTCTCAAACTCCTTTGAGGCATCCTGAAAACTTCGCAGAGCCTTTCCCATGCTGCGTCCGATTTCTGGAAGCTTTTTAGGGCCAAAGATCAGCAGCGCGATCACAAAGATGAGCGCCATTTCCGGTAAGCCGATGCCGAAAATATTCATTGGCATTGTCCTCCAAAATAAAACACCCCGGACGAGCCGGGGAAAAATTTTTCTACGTTTCTATCAAGAATCGACTCGTAGGTGTCAAGACGAATTTCGACTAGGTGTTAGTTACCTAGGGAAGTCCAGTCTACATCAACGCCATTTAAGACAATTGAGGAATTGTAAAGCTGAAGAATGATGAGTAAAAAGACAAGGAAAAGCAGCATGAAGACTGCCATGAGCGGGGTGGTTCCCCAACCAGGAGCCACTTTACCGTACTCAGAATTCAGGGGTTTTAGGATATCTCCCAACCTAGTCCGTTGTGCCATGGGTGCCTTGTGGTAAACCTCGACGTTTATTATCTGCAATAATTCTCCAAGAAAATTGCACGATGGTCAATCATGGCGATCGCCCCAATTATTTCTCTCCCCGATGCCACACAGCCCAGGATGCTGAACAGAAGTTGTAGAATTGTAAACGAGTACCTGTAGGGAGACACATGAGATGACCGATTTAGATCCGGGATTAGTGGTAGGAGTGGCAATCACAGCTTTTCTAGTTGCTGTGACTGGGATGGCTGTTTACACCTCCTTTGGCCCACCATCTAAGGAATTGGCTGATCCGTTTGATGACCACGAAGACTAGGGCAATGCCACGGATTGAGCCGATAACCTGTGCGGCTCGTAATTGAGAAGCAGTGCCACTGTCCGCACTGCTTTTGTTTTGGTGGATAGTCGGTGCAAGTTTTATACCAATTCTGAGTTTTGTTCGCGCAGCGTCTCCGCAGGAGAAATGCTCAGTTTTGAGTTATAAATGCGTTGCTACATCAGGGATGTCAGCCTTTCATCTGTAGCCGGAATTTTTGAAATTTGTATTATGGCTCTGGCGATCGCTCTGTGAGTCGGAACGTGGCTATTTTCCAAGGGGCGATCGTTCGTTTGGGATCGTCGTCTTTTAACGCTTCCAGGATCGTTGTTGATTCTAAAGTTGCCGGATCGAAATATTCATTGAGTAAGCCCAGCGATTCCCAGGCGATCGCTTGTCCTGTCTGTCCCTGGCTTTCGTAACAGCGCAGGATCCATTGATCGGGATTGTCTTCCGACTGCTTGAGGGCACTCAGGATTAGGGATTGCGATTGGTCGGTGAAGAAACTGCCGACGGGAGGCAAGCTGGCATTGGTTGAGGATGCGCTATTCCCAATCCAAACCCGTAACGGTTGGTTGAAGGCGTATCCTTGGTGAATGGTGTGAGCGATCGCCCAGTTTCCAGCATGGGGATAGAGAGCATAGCGAAACTGGTGGCATCCCCGATCAGCGGTGGGATCGGGCCATAGAGGGGCTTTCAGCAGGGTTAAACGGATTTGGTTGGGGGTGGCATCGTAGCCATACTTACAGTCATTGAGCAGGCTGACACCGTAATTTGAGGGGCGATCGCTCAGATCTACCCATTGTAGGGCAGGAATTTCCCATTTTGCCCGTTCTGCATCAGTTTGGGGTCGGGTGGTGCGTTCAATCACGCCAAAGGGCATTTCGCAGGCTACGGTGTCGGCTTCAATCTGCACCGGAAATGCGGCTTTAAGAATGACGTGGGTTTCTTGCCAGTCTGCGATCGTTTCAATTTTGAGCAAGGGTGAGCCAGAATCCAGCACGTAGTCCTGTTGGAAGGTGGATTGTCCGAATCGGTGCGTGACGCGGAGCCGCTGGCGTACTGCTCCAAATTCAATCCAGGCGATCGCCTCTAGGATTGGGGGGAGCAGCGGATGGTCGGCATAATCGGGGGCAATGTTCCACGCATCCCAATATTGTCCGGAATCCTGGAACGCCTGAAGTTGGTTGCCCGGAGCAGACAAAACTTCTCGCTGGTTGCATTTATCAAAAATCTGATCAATCTCTCCGGTATCTGGGTTGATCTGCCCATACAGATACTCGTTCTCTAATACCCATGCGGCGGGAGGTTCCCCCTCTGGGACGGGGTCGTTCTGCCCCGAAGCTAACCAGAAAGTCGCGTAGCCGACCGAGGGAATCTCGTTAGCGACGAAGAGGAGGCAAGGCGAATCTGGGGCAATCGCACTCACCTGCGAAGGAAGCATGTTTCCATTGGCATCGTACACGCACCACGCTCCCAGAACCGGAGTTTCTTCAGGCAACGGAATTGCGACGACCTCCGATCTCACCCAGTTGAGGGGATTGAAAATCAGAATGGGTTGCGCCGCTGGGCGAGGAGGAGAACCGCAGGCAATTTGAAGGGCGATCGCGCCTAATCCTTGTGCTATAAACTTTTCAACCGTCTGCAATGCGTTTTCCCACTCGGCGTTGGCATCTATGAAGACCTGCGGAATGGAAGAACCGGGGAGAATATCGTGGAACTGATTGAACAAGACCTGTTTCCACGCGTGTTCTAGTTCCGTGTGGGGGTAGGGTGTACCAGCAACCAAGGTTGCGAGGCTAGAGAATAGCTCGGCCTGGTAAAGTGCAGCTTCGCAGCGACGGTTATACCATTTCTGATCGGCGTGGGTTGTGTAGCAGCCGCGATGTAGCTCCAGATAAAGCTCATCATTCCAAACGGGCAAAGTTCCCCTCGACTGTTCTGCTTGGGTAACGGTGTCTAGAAAATGCTCAACCGTCGAGAACTGGACTTTGGGAAACAGCGGTGACTCTTGCCAACGACGATGGGTTTCCAGCATGTCACGGGTCGGGCCACCGCCATGATCCCCGACACCGGGTAACCAGAGAGCAATAGCATGTCCGGTTTTGGTTTCCCATTCCTTGGCATAATCGGCCATGCGGATCGGGTGAATGCTTTCGCCAATGAGGGGGGAGTTGTAGGCGAGGATTTGGCTCCCATCGGGCGATCGCCACCAAAAGAGATCGTAGGGAAATTGGGTGGTGTCGTTCCAGCGCAGCTTTTGGGTCACAAAATAGGTGATGCCGCCATCGGTCAAAATTTGCGGAAGTTGCCAACAAAATCCGAAGGTGTCGGGCAACCAGGCGATCGCACTGCGCTGACCAAATTTTTCTTCCACATAGCGCTGCCCGTACAACACCTGTCGCACAATCGATTCCCCAGAAATCAGGTTGAGCTCCGGCTCGATCCATAGCCCTGCGGCAATTTCCCAGCGTCCCTCGGCCACCCGTGCTTGAATGGCGGTAAACAGGTCAGGACGGTGTTCTTCCATCCAAGCGTACAGAGCGGGCGTGGAGTGGCAAAAGATCAGTTCGGGAAAATCGTTCTGCAAATTCAGGGCAGATTGAAAGGTGCGTTCCGCCGCCCGCCAGGTTTCCGCCACAGGCCAAAGCCATGCCATATCGAGGTGCGCGTGTCCCGTAGACCAGATCTGTCGCTGCTTAATGGGTTCGCCCAAGGTTGCAAGCTGTTGCCGAACCTGGGCGAGGGATCGATTGAACGGGGTGCGATCGGGTAAGGCATCCCACTGAATGTGCTGAATGATGTCTGCGACTTGGGCGATCGCATTGGAATCATGAGCCAGAAAACGCTGCACAACGGCAATTTCATCGGCCACAAATCCAGGTTCGGGATCGGGGACTGCCGGATAATCCGTTTCGTACACGCAGAGCGATCGCACCAGTGCGCCCGGATCGTGCCCCGGACTCTCTAACCGAACCGCTACGTCAAAAACATCGCCTGGGTTCACCCGTTCGCCTAAAAAAATCCGCGTCGAGCAATCAAACAGATCCCCCTCTTGCACAGGCTGTCCGTTGACATAGATGATTGATGTTTCTGCCCACCACGCGATCGCCAACCGTAGCGACAGTCCCTCCAGGGGGTACTGATGCAGGTGAGTGGGCACCGTGATCCGCTGTCCTAGCCATAGCGTGCGACGACCCTTCGGCCATGCAATATGCTGCCGCTCGTTCAAGGTGGCGATCGCCCAGGTGTCCCAGGTTTCAAGTCGTGTAGCGATCGCTGGGTCTAAATCGTTTCCCGCTTCTGGCATCAGCCACACGCGCCACTGGGACTGGACATCCTGTTGCGAGCATTGACGCAGACGGGCGATCGCGTCGTTGAGAGTATCGGTAGCCTGAGGGGGGATCACGTTTTGGGTCATCTGGTGCCAGGGATTTCAGATTAGGATTAGAAGTGCGGGTCTCCAGCGTTATGCTATCTCGTCAGTTGCGCTCTGTTGCGATTTATTCTGGGGTGTTGGTTGCATCATGCCCTCCTACCAAAGCAAATCCTTTACCTTTCTCAGGCAGCAGTTTTTTCGGATGCGGGATACGGCGACACGCTCCATCCGACAGGGAACACTGTTTGCAACATGGACACTTCAGGTGGCGCTGTACCCGATTTACTTGGTTTTCCAGTCGTCCCGCGTGGTTGGGCGACAGTTGCAGTCCTCGGTGCGGCGGACGGTTCCGCGTTTGAAAGCCGTCGGTGAAGCCCTTGATCGAGCCGTCCATCCTGAGAAATCTTCCACCTCAGCCCTCAACGTCGATACTCCTTTTAAAAATCTGGTGCGATCGCTGCCTCAAGACGTTCCGAATTTGATCGAGGCGGATCGTTTAGGAACCTACGTCACCTTACCCGCAGGACAGGAGCAACTAGCGCTTCAAGAGGCGTCTCCTCAATATTCATCCCTCGCACTTATCCCTCCGATCGATTCCCTACCCCCCGGCTCGACGGCTGAAACGGCGATCGCCCCATCCCCACCTCCGGTTGGACAGAGTACCGACTCCAACCCTCAAACAATTAATGGGAACACGAGAATCCCGATTCAAGGCATGGCCTCTCTTCTAGACAGTCATCATCTCGTATTAGTCGGCGCAAATAACCACATTCTCGATATCCTATCGCCCGATCAGCAAGACCGTCTGAAAGAACGGATGGTTTTGGAAGTGGCTCTCTACCGTCAGCGACAGCAGCAACGCACTGTTCCCCCCGCTCCCCCCTTACGACGCCTCCCGATCCCCCGTGTCACCGATCGCCAATGGCTGCCTGTGCAGTGGTTTCGGCGGGTGATGGCCTGGATGCAAACGAGTGATGTGGCGATCGCCACCAATCTTTTCCAGGAATCTCTCATGCTTCCCGCAGGTCGTACATCCAGTCGGCAATCCCTGGCTGATGCTCGTTCCATTTCACCGTGGGATTGGTATACCTTAACCCCGTCGTCACAAACCTTGATGCGAGCCATTAAGCCTACTGTGCAACCCGCTCAGATACACCCAACCACGCCCCCAATGGCTTTAGGCGCTGCAACAAACCCTCAATTGCCGGGTATCTCCCCCATTTACAATTCTGCTCCCCTATCCCTGTGGGCACGCCTAAGGGCTTGGCTTAGCAGTGTTCCTGTTGCACAAGATTCATCGATAGAAACAGAGTTAGATCTATTGAGTTGGCAAACTCCATCCGGGGCGATCGCCCCATCGACAAAGGGCGTAATTCACAAGAATTCTTCCAAAGAAAAAAGATTTATAGTCAGTCGGGGAAACTCTTCTCGTTCCCTTGAGCCAAGCATGCTGCCCACCAAGTCCGATGCTATCGATCCAGGAGGTGATCTCGCCAACCTGGAGACTGTCCACTCCAAGGGCACATCAGATATAGAAGCCCAACCCGAATGGGTTGAAACAAGCGCAATCGTGGTTGGGTATGCAAAGCATCCGTTAGAGCTTATTTTGCAATGGCTAGATTTGGGTGTGGCTTGGGTTGAAGAGCGGGTTACGCGCGTGTGGCAATGGCTTACGGGGCGATCGCCAAATCCCCCTCAAGATTGATAGGCGCGGATCGATTCTAAGTTCTCAATTCGGGCGAGTCGCCGCAGTTGCAGTTGGGTTTCTTCTTCTGGGATTCGCGAGGGGTAAAGTCTTCAGGATGGCCACCTAAGCCTTGTTCCGTTGAACTCACCACGCGGTTTCGCCCTTGGCTCTTTGCCTGTAGTAAATTTTGATCGGCGCGGTTGAGCAGGCTAATCCCTCGTTCATCATCGCTCGGTTTGAGCGTGGCCGTGCCAGCACTGATGGTGATATTGAGATCCAGCGTTTCGTTAATCGCGAAGGGTTGTTCAGCAATCAAGCGACACAGTCGTTGGGCGACGAGAAGGGCTTCGCGGGCATCGGTGCCACTCAAAATCACAACAAACTCTTCCCCCCCGTACCGAAAGGCGATATCACAAAAGCGGAGATTATGCCGTAGTCGGGCCGAGAGAAGATGTAGGGCGCGATCGCCCACTAGATGCCCATAGTTGTCGTTAATGTGTTTGAAAAAGTCAACATCCAAGACGAGCAAACTGATAGGTGCATGGGTCGCACGTGCATTTTTAATTTGACGCGGAAGTTCCCACTCAAACGCGCGGCGGTTATTTAACTCGGTTAGGGGATCGGTGAGCGCAATCGTTGAAAGCAGGTCATTGGTGCGCATCAACTCACGATGGCCTTGCACGCGACGCAATCCCGCTTGGATCTGAGCTTCTACTCTTGCGCTGTAGCTTGGAGTAAATGGGAGATCTGGATGAGCATCTTCGACGTTTTCATCGGGTGACGCTGTTGACCTAGAGGTCGATATGTCCCAAATGACCGCATCAGCTCCCGCTTGCAATCCTCGAATTTCGGTTTCGATCTTAGTCCGCAGAAGAGCATCGGTCGCGATCGCCGAATCGACATCCATTTCCGCATCCATTTCCGCAAGACTGGAAGTTAATTTGATATCTTGCTCAATCAAAATGCAGTAAATCCAAGTCAGGCGATTTTGGGAGCGAATCTGCTGACACAAGTCCAGACTTTCCGTTTGGGACGACTGGAGCAAAAGAATATCCGGCTGCTGCGCTTGGATCAAAGATAGAGCATCAGAGATTGAAGCCGTTTCGATCGTGCAGCTTTGCAACCTACGAACTAGCTGGAGGTGATCGGCGAGGAAGTCGCGATCGCCCACGATAAGAATTGATGCATCCATCGCTGTTTGGAGCCTATTTCAAAAACGCTAAGACCAGTGATTTAAGAGGCGTAGCCCCTTATGTATGAGGAGCTAGCTGCACCGGGGGGCATACATGGGGGAAAGATTTAGACCCTTAATCCCATATTTAGGTTAGGCAAGCTAATTGAATGCAACCCATCAATGGCATCAGTCATTAGGAGTGGGTGGTGAGTGAATGACAGTGATTCAAGACGCTGAAACTATATCGCTCAAGTCTAGCTAATTCTGAACCAGATTCTAAAAGGCTTGTGTCACCATTGACTACTAAGTAGAGAGTCCTAACTAAACGTAGCTCTGGAACCTAGAAAGCTCGGTATACCGTTCTCAGGACATCGTTTAATTCAGGTTATCCACTTACTACACTCGCTTTTACACGAAATCCTGAAGATTTAACCATAACGCTTATCCCTAGTTCGTTAAATAGGCACTAGAGGGGTAGAATTTGGGCTAGTTAGGAAAATCCTGCTTAACCTCTCCTGCCTAGACGGTATCAAATTCAAGCCTATGGATTGTCGGTACTCAGCGAGGAATGTGTGTTGTGGTGTCTGTAATGGGCATCCTAGTTCAAGAGTGCAACTCTTGAAGCATTCGACTGCAATCTGAAGGACCCATTAACTCTCAGATTAGCGCTAGAAGTATGACTATTATGTCTGCTCTTTGACCTTCAAGTTCAGGGTGTGAAACGCATGAATGTACAGATCATCAGCCCTCCATTACAGACCTACCGTACCCAAGCCGCGCAGGTTCTTGAAAAGCTAATTCCTGAAATTTCAAGTCCGAATCTCACGCCACAAGATGCAGCCGTCGATGATGTGCTGCGAGCGGTGAGCCGCCAAGCCCCCCGACCACCGGGACGCCAACCCTACGATGGATTTTTTCCTAATCTTTCTTTGCCGGAGCAGCGACGTCGAGCCGCCCAAGGACTCAACGTTTTCATTAAGCGAATTTCAGAATCCCAACCCACCGCTTTGGATGTTCAAATTGATAGTCTGATTCGCACGCTTCGGGGGTTTCCGCCGCTTCCTAATCATCAATCTCCGTACGAAGCGCTATTCAGCCCGGCTCAGTCCGAATCGTCTGCGGAATCCAGAGGCAGCATGTCGTCCTCGGTCAGTCCAGAACAACTGAAAACATGGCGTAGTGATGCAAGCAAAACGTTGCAACGCTTGATTCCGGCGATCGCCTCCAACCAAGTAACGCCCCAGGACGGATTAGCAGATGATCTGCTGCGATCGCTCGGTGGCCAAGCCCCCCGAGCAGCAGGACGCCAGCCCTACGCTGGTTTCTTTCCCAATCTATCCATTGCCGAACAACGACGGCGGGTTGCGGCGGGTTTGGCCCCTTTCATGGATCGGCTCAATCCGTCTAACTATGTGCCTCAAGATGCACTCGTTGATGATCTGATTCGTGCGCTGCGTGGACTTCCTCACCGACCCAATGGGCGATCGCCCTACGAAGGACTCTTCGATCCAATTCCAGAAGAACCTTCGTCCTTCAGCCCAGAGCAGATTGCGGAGTGGCGATCGGAGGCGGCTCAGTGGATTACATCTTTGGTTCCTCGAATCGCTGGAACGACAGCGCCTGCTCAAGATGCGGCTGTGGATGACCTCCTCAGGATATTAGGCAACCAGGCGGCACGTCCCAGCGGACGCCGACCCTACGATGGATTTTTCCCCAATCTGCCCATCGCCGAACAGCGTCGTCGGGCAGCTCAAGGTATTGGAGTGTTTATTGAACGGTTACAGGGTGCGTTATCGAATGCGGATGCGGCTATAGATACGACGCTGCGAGTTTTACGAAACTTGCCGCCTCGCCCTGCGGAACGCTCTCCCTACGAAGGACTGTTTACTCCAACGCCCATAGAACCCGCAAACAACACTAAACCCTTGCCTCCCGTGAGTCCAGCCCAGCTTCAGGCATGGCGACGAGATGCGGGGCAAATTCTCAGTCAAATCGTACCCCGGATCGCTGGTAGCACTCCCACAGCACAGGATGGACAAGTGGATGATCTGTTACGGTTACTCGGTAACCAAACAGAACGGCCTAGCGATCGCGCTCCTTATAGTGGTTTCTTCCCTGGGGTCTCCTTAGCCGAACAACGGCGGCGGGCAGCGCAAGGGTTGCAAACGTTTATTAATGCTCTGACCAGTACAGATTTTATCCCTGCGGATGTATTGATTGATGCCCTCATTCGCGCGTTGCGAAATTTGCCGCCCCGTCCGCCCGAACGCCGACCCTACGAAGGATTTTTGCCCACCCTGCCGCAACTGCCACCTGGCTTGGAGATTACGGCTGAACAATTGCAGGCGATCGCCCCCTTGGGTTCCGGATCTCAAATTCGTAAGTTTGTGCCGTACCTCAATCGCACAATGGCGGAGTTTGGCATTAATACGCGCTTGCGTCAGGCACACTTCCTCGCCCAGCTTGCCCACGAGTCCGGGGAGTTTAACTATGTAGAAGAGTTGGCCTCCGGCGATGCCTACGAAGGGCGATCGGATCTAGGCAACACACAACCGGGTGACGGTCGCCGCTACAAGGGACGGGGACTCATCCAAATTACCGGACGGGCAAATTACACCGATGTATCAAAGGCACTTGGCGTTGACGTGGTTAGAAACCCAACGTTGTTATCGAGCGATGAACTGGCAGCCCGCAGTGCCGGATGGTTTTGGCAACGATCAGGTTTGAATGCCCTGGCTGATCGGGATGACGTCGTGGCTGTAACCCGTCGAATTAACGGTGGGACGAATGGATTGAGCGATCGCATTCAAAAATTAGCGGCAGCAAAACGAGCATTTGGTATTTAGGACGGTGCGAGTAAAGCTTGCACAAAGTCGTATAGCTCGGACTCGGAGTGATCCCGTTGCTGTCGTTCTTTCAGGTCAATCAGTCCTTTGGCAAGTTCTGCGGCACGCTTTTTATACACGGCATTGCTCGCCAGCACATCGGCAAACACCTCCTGTTCAATCTGGATACGATCTGCATCAGAGGCTAGCGGGGTCGCGTACTGGGGCGCGTCTGCCTCAAATTTCAAGAGAAAAATGAGGGCACCGCTACGAGCTTGTAACAGGCGTTGAATGCGTCGTGTATCAAACTCCGAGCGTTCAAAGCCAATCGTCCCGTCAATGCGAAGTTCAACTATAGGCTCTAGCGCATTGTCGGCTGAACCGGTGCAGTGCTGCTCAATAAGGACGATCGCCTGCTGTTCCAGTTCGTCTGCAGATTCATCTCCCCGTGCCGTTAACTTAAGCCGCTGGATGGGGCGTTGGTAATAGTCACGTTTTAATTCAACGTCTATGCCATTAGCATCCAGTGTGACCAGATAGGCTCCACGCTCGTAGTGGCCCTCTTCAATGCTGTTGGCTTCAATAGAGCCTGGGTTAAACACCCACCCCTCAGTGCTGTAGCTTTTATGGATGTGCCCCAGGGCTAGGTAATCAACGCCTGCGTCCCGTAACGGCAGCAAATCGGAATAGCGCATTGCGCCCTGATACCGCGCAATTTGCCCCTCTAATCCATGATGGAAGAGCAAGACGTTGTAGGGTACGGGAGGAAGCGCTTGGATCGATGCTGCGATTTGGGCGATCGCCTTCGGTGCCGTCGCGCCATACCAACTTGATCCCAACACCCGAACCCCGCACGGCAGATCAATGTATCCTCCGCGCCTCTCGTCGGGATCCCAAGGACTATAAAACGCCTCTCCGTCCGCAACATTGCCCGGTTCAAGTAAGATTAGCAATCCCCAACTCGACAAGTAGCGCAACCAGCTTGTCTTGGTGCCGTAGGGGCGATTATCGTGATTCCCCTCTATGGCAATCACAGGAATGTTCGCCTCTTGTAGAAGTTGCAGGCACAGTTGAGCCTGATTCAGCGTTGCGGGCTGAATCACACGATGCTCAAACAAATCCCCAGCGATAACAACAAAATCAACCGACGCATCAACAGCGTACCGCTGGAAAACATCCATCAAGGCGTAATAAAAGTCCTGTGTCCGGGTTGGATTGTCGTATCGGTCAAATCCAAGGTGGACATCCGCAATGTGTAAAAATCGCGGCATGGGTTGCGACCTCTCACTGGGAAGCTTTAGATAGACACAGGCGAAGCGTCAGACGACGAGTTTGCTAATTCTGCAAGTCGTTCTTGCTGATCCTTAGAAATACAGGCTTGAATCACCTCATCAATATCGCCTTCTAAAATTGGCGTTAGGCTAAAGTTCTGTCCAAGACGATGATCCGTAGCCCGATTGTCCTTGTAGTTGTAGGTGCGGATTTTCTCGGAGCGCGATCCCGTTCCAACTTGCGATCGCCGCATGGAGGTTACCGCTTCCTGCTGCTCCCGAAGTTTCATGTCATACAGCTTCGCCCGCAGGATCTGCATCGCCCGCTCACGGTTCTGAAGCTGCGATCGCTCCTCGGTGCAGAATACGCGAATCCCGGTTGGCTTATGGAACAGATCGACAGCGGTTTCAACTTTGTTAACGTTCTGTCCGCCTGAGCCCCCTGACCGTGCCGTTGAGATCTCAATATCCTTTGGATCAATTTCAATCTCAACTTCATCGACCTCTGGCATAATCGCCACTGTTGCCGTTGAAGTATGCACACGCCCTCCGGCTTCCGTGACTGGAACCCGCTGAACCCGATGTACACCTGCTTCAAACTTCAACTTACTATAGACGCGATCGCCCTTAATCTCTAAAATGGCTTCTTTAAATCCCCCCATATCCGCCAGAGACTCGCTTACAAGCTTCACTTGCCAGTGCTGGCTCTCGCTATATCGGGAATACATTCTGACTAAATCACCTGCCCAGATCGAAGCTTCATCACCACCTGCTCCTGCCCGAATTTCCAACATGATGTTCTTATCATCATTCGGGTCGCGAGGCAGTAGCAAGATCTTCAGTTGATTCTCAAGTTCCTCCGATCGCTTCTCCAACTCACGAACCTCCAGAGCTGCCATTTCTCGCAGTTCCGAATCGCTACCCGATTCCCTTAGAATCTGACGAGCGCCTGTCAACTCGTCTTGAGTAGCCCTCCACTCATGAAAGACGTTCACCGTCTCCTCAAGCGAAGAGCGGGCTCGAGCTAAACGCTGGAGCTCATCTGGATCAGTCGCGACATCTGGATCCGCTAAACGCCGGGTTAGGTCGTTGAACGTTTGCTCGACCGATTCAAGCTTGTCTAAAAGATAGGATTCAGCCATGGATTAAGCGTAGAAAAAGAGTAGAGGCTAGAGAGAAACTAAGAGCTTAACACTCTGGTTCCCGCTACTTCCTTCCCTTTTTCTTTGTCGCCGTATCGCTAGACTGGCCATCACTCATGCCGTACTTACGCAGGAAGCGCTCTACGCGACCTTCCGTATCAATGATTTTCTGAGTTCCAGTGAAGAAGGGGTGGTTACCTGACCAAACGTCAACATGAAGTTCAGGTTTGGTTGAACCAACGGTCATTACGACTTCGCCATTGCAGTAAACTTTGGCTTCGGGATACCACTCTGGGTGAATATCAGGCTTAGGCATAGAACACTCCTTAAACTAATTGCCTTAGAAACTATGTTAACAAGGTTGTCTGAATCACTTCATAGATGCGGTCAAACAACGTTCTGTCTCAGTCTGTCTTAGATTGAAGTACAGACCATTAACGCTTCGAGTACTGAGGAGCTTTACGAGCTTTGTGCAGACCGTACTTCTTGCGCTCTTTGGACCGAGGATCACGAGTTAGATATCCTTCAACCTTTAGCGGCTTACGATTCTCTGGATCTAGCTCACACAAGGCTCTAGCAACACCCAAACGAATTGAATCCGCTTGACCAGTAAGTCCGCCACCGCGAACATTCACTAGAACGTCATACTCAGCTTCAAGACCCAGTGTTTCCAGGGGAGCCTTAGCTGCCATCAGGTATGTTGGGTTGTACTGAAGATAATTATCGCCAGGGCGTCCGTTAATCGTGAGGGTTCCTGTACCAGGTACCAGGCGAACCCGCGCCACAGCCGACTTACGACGACCTGTGCCCCAATAGACAACTCGATTACTCTTCGTTTCAGTAGCTTGCATTAACGATCTCCTCCAGGTACGGTTTCAATAACAAGAGCTTGGGGCTTCTGAGCCTGATGCGGGTGATCTGGACCAGCATAAACTTTGAGCTTAGTAAATAACTTTCGTCCCAAAGAGTTCTTGGGCAGCATTCCTTTAACGGCCTGTTCCACAATGCGCTCTGGAACACGCGATTGCAGATCATCAAAGGTTTCAACCTTCATTCCACCTGGACGTCCAGAATGGCGACGATACAGCTTTTGATTACGCTTTTTGCCAGTGACGTCTATCTTCTCAGCGTTCACCACAATCACAAAGTCACCGGTGTCCAAGTGAGGGGTGTACGTTGGCTTGTTTTTACCGCGCAAAACTCTGGCAACTTCAGTCGCTAGGCGACCAAGTCGCTGATCTTCTGCATCAACAACATACCAAGTCTGCTCTAAATTTTCTTGGTTTGGAAGAAATGTCTTGTTCATGGTCATCTCATGGAGTCAGTCAACAATGAGTCTAAAAATAAACTTCGGGATATCCGGGGTCTAAACGTCCAACGCCTGCGAACATTCGGTTTCGTATGGTTCAGGGAGTAAAAAGCGAGGTTGAGTGTCAAACCATACCTCTTTGGAAAAGGGGAAATCTGGATAACCAACCCTTAATAGACAGAGACCTTGCGGAGGAGCCGCATACCTAACTTGATCGCGGCGCTGTTCTTGCCAAAGCTCTGTAAAGCTAGCAGGCGATCGCAAACCTTGCCCAACCTGAACTAACATTCCCACCAACAAACGCATCATGCCGTACAAAAACCCACTGGCTTGAATCTCGATCTCCAAGAAATGTCCACGCCGTATACAGCTTGCCTGATGCACATCTACCCATGAGTGCGGTCTGCTAGAACCAGCACGATGGAATGCAGCCAAGTGTTGACGCCCTATCATAGGATCGAGAGCTTGTTGAATCTGCTGTGCATCTAAATAGTCCTGATACAAATGCCAGCTAAACTGACGCACAAACAAATTAGGCCGTTTTCCAGTATATATTGTGTAGCGATACCGCCGCCAGATTGCTGAAAATCTTGCATGCCAATCTGGGGAAACAGGCGCTGAGCCGCGAATAACGACATCGGATGGCAAGTGATGATTAAGAATATCAACCCACCGATACGCGGGAATAAACGCAGGAGCATCAAAGTGGGCTACTTGGGCAGCCGCATGAACTCCTGTATCCGTACGTCCAGAACCGTGTAAAACAACGCGACGATTCAAGACAGATTGAAGTGCTGATTCAATCTCTTCCTGAACCGTCCGGTGATTGGGTTGTCGTTGCCAGCCATGAAAATGAGTTCCTAGATACTGAATAACTAAAGCAATCCGCTGACTATCCTCTACAGAATCATCAGCAGCATTTTTAGCCCCAGTAGCCTTAGACTCAGACACCATCCAGTCCTGCTACACCAAAACTAAGTAAGCTCGATGATTGCAATTTCGGCATTGTCTCCCCGGCGGCTTACGGTTCGAACAATGCGAGTGTAACCCCCACTGCGATCGCTGTACCGCTCAGGAGCCTGCTCAAATAAAGCATGCACCAGTTGCTTGTCGTACATATATCCCATTGCTCTACGGCGGGCTGCTAAAGATCCATCCTTAGCTAGAGTAATCATCCGCTCGGCTTCTGACCGAACAGCCTTCGCTCTAGCTTTTGTTGTTGAAATACGACCATGCCGGATCAGCTCAGTTGTCAATGCTCTGAGGAGAGCACGACGCTGATCTGTTGGCTTGCCTAATTTCGATACTCGACGACGATGACGCATGATAATACTTACAAGCGAGAATCTACAAACTTAATACAAACTATTTTCAGGGGGAAGTAAAGAACAGCCTATGCTTAAGAGGGCTTGGATGCCTTTTCCTGAGGTAGAGTAATCCCCAAGCGAACTTGTAATGCCTCGATGACTTCTTCTGCGGATTTCGCTCCAAAGTTCTTAATCTCGAGCAAATCTTCTTGGCTGTAATCTAGTAGATCAGAAACAGAGTTAATTTGCGCACGCTTCAAGCAGTTGTAAGCTCGAACCGAGAGTTGTAACTCCTCAATCGGAATCTGGCTCTCAGGATTTTGCTGTGGCTCACTCTCGCCAATACTCGGCGAAAAATCAACATTTCTGAGCGGATTGAACAAATCAACGAGAATATCTGCAGCCTTGCCAAGGGCCTCCTGAGGAGACAAACTGCCATTCGTCCATACCTCCATGATCAATCGATCCTGTTGCAAACTGCCGCCTACCCTTGCATCTTCAACAGAGTAGTTCACTCGACGCACAGGCATGAACACAGAGTCAATCTGGAGAAAGTCAAGAGCAGACGTCTCATCTTGCCCTTTCTCGATAGCCCGATATCCAACCCCTGTCTCTACGCGAAATTCCATCTCAAACGTCGCACCAGCAGAAACAGTTGCTACATACTGATCAGGATCAATGACTTCAAGTTCAGATGGCAGTTCAAAGCTTTTGGCCGTTACGGTTGCTGGTCCCTGAACCAGTAAACGACCGATCTGAGGTTGAGATGAATAGCTCTTAAAGACGATTTCCTTCATATTTAGAAGAATATCAAGAACATCTTCGCGAACCCCAGGAACAGTCATAAACTCGTGTGTTACACCAGCGACACGGACGGCTGTCACAGCAGCACCCTCTAAATTTGAGAGGAGAACACGCCGAAGAGCATTCCCAACGGTAATGCCTTGTCCCCTTTCCAACGGCCCAATCACAAACTTCCCATAGAAATTTGGATCCTGTCCGTTGTCAGCCTCGATATCAACCTGAAACTGAGCCATAGACCCTTCTCCCCTTACCCTTAACTTAAACCCAAAAAACCAGCAGACAATGGAATTTTGAAAAACTCGTCCTTGGGCATTTTAGAATGCAACAAAAACGGACTGCTTAAACCCGACGACGCTTTGGTGGCCGACAACCATTGTGAGGAATGGGGGTAACGTCGCGAATCAAAGTAATCTCTAGGCCTGCTGCCTGTAAGGCGCGAATAGCTGTCTCTCTACCAGCACCAGGACCGCTAACCATAACCTCAATTTGACGCATTCCCTGGTCAGCAGCTCGACGTGCGGCTGCTTCGGCTGCCGTTTGCGCCGCAAAAGGAGTCCCTTTCTTTGCTCCCTTAAAGCCACTGGAGCCTGATGAAGCCCAAGAGATTGTTTGCCCTCCGACATCCGTAATCGTCACGATTGTGTTATTGAATGTGGAGCGGATATGGGCTACTCCACTTGGAACATTTCGCTTTTGCTTCTTAGCTCCCGATTTTTTTATCTGTCGCGCCATGGTATTTCCTGCTCAAACTTGGTAACGTAATGACTCAAAAATCAAAGGTATGAACCCACGGGGCAAGCCCCGGCAGGTATTCCGCCCCAAGGGGCGAGGAATGAACCCGTAGAGATTCAAAACGAACTGCAATTCGTCTGAATAAGCACTCGACATGCGCATCAAGGCATCTGGTCGTCTGCGATGTCAACAAATTCAACTTACCCTCAAGTACGCTTTACGCATAACGAAAGCAGAGCCAAGAACGAAGTTGACAAAGCAAGAGGACTCAAAAAACTTACTTGCGCGCTGGCTTTTTCTTGCCGGCAATTGCAACTCGCTTCCCGCCACGACGAGTACGTGAATTTGTACGAGTTCTCTGTCCACGAACAGGTAAACCAGCTCTATGACGACGACCTCGATAGGAACCGATGTCCATCAAACGCTTGATGTTCATTCCTTCCAATCGACGGAGATCTCCTTCAACCTCATAGTCGTTCTCAACAACTTCCCGAAGAGAGGCAACCTCAGAATCGCTCAAATCCTTAACACGCGTGTCAGGATTGATTCCAGTTTTTGCAAGAACTTCTTTCGACCGGGTTAAGCCAATCCCATAAATATACGTCAGACCAATCTCAACTCGCTTGTCGCGAGGAAGATCTACTCCGGCAATTCGTGCCACGTCTCACCATCTCCTTAAGTACACTACTTACTTGCAGTAGCAATCTCCACAGGCGCAAATGCTGCGCCAGCATAGATGCTCTAAATCTAACCTAACCTTGACGCTGCTTATGCTTAGGATTAGAACAGATGACCATCACCCTGCCTCGGCGGCGAATGACGCGGCACTTCTCGCACATTTTCTTCACAGATGCTCGGACTTTCATGCCCCACTCTTTATTTCTCTACAAAACTACTATCTTACATTTCCAGGTGATCTATGTCAAAAAAATAAACTTGGGTTGTAATTGGTCACAGCAAGAAGCACACCGTATTGAGAATAAGGCGTTTCCTTCAGT
>JACYMB010000109.1 GCA_015272205.1 Synechococcales cyanobacterium T60_A2020_003
GCAGCATGAAATTAGCATTAACAGGCAATGGGCGCATCGTCTGTCATCCTTTTCAGACTAGGAAACCTTGGTTTCCTTTGTTTTGTCATACGATAAGCCCTAAAGGTGTGATCACGATCGCCCCTTCTCTCGATACCCGTCACACGTATTGTGCGATGCAGGAGTTCGCTCATTCGACTGGGGACTGCCAAACAAAAAGCGATCGCTGGGCGATCGCTTCTCAAAACACTTAAAGTTGTGCTGGTTCAAGCTATCAAACTCGAGATCGAGCGTAGGGGCACCCCAAGCTTGTTAAGACGAACGATGGTGGAATCGAATACCTAAAAACAGGTCATAAACGAACGCCCAGAAACTCTTACCTTTCAACAGACCCAAGGTTTGGTCGCACCCTTTTGAATCCAACAGTGGCTGCGTGACTCGGTAGGCTGTTTGGTAGTGATACCAAGGAATTGAAGGCCAAAGGTGATGAATGAGGTGATAGTTTTGCCCCATGATCAACACGTTCAAAATGGGACTGGGATACACACGGGCATTCTTCCAGCGATCGCGCTCCTGAAACGGACGGTGGGGCAGATAGTCAAAGAACAGGCCCAAGGCCAGACCCACGACTAACGCTGGCGAAAACCAGAAGTTGAAGATATACCCTAGGAATCCGTGCTGAACAGCGAAGTACACAATCGCGGCTACCGCAAGCCGACCCAAAAACCACTCTAAAAGCTCGTACTTGCGCCAGAGCTTGCGCCGGAAGAAAAATATCTCGTGATAAAAGAACCGTGCGGCGATGAGCCAGAGCGGGCCACCCGTAGAGACAAAATGATCAGGGTCATTCTCAGGATCATTCACGTTTGCATGGTGCTGCATGTGAACACGAGTAAACACTGGGAATGAAAATCCAAGCATCAAGGCGCTGCCGTGTCCTAAAAGCGCATTAACGACAGGATTGCGATGAGCGACATTGTGAGATGCGTCGTGAATGACAGTACCGACCAGATGAAGTGCGACGACATTGAGCATGAAGCACACAAAACCTGGAAAATTCCATTGCCAATAACCCATTACAGATAAGGCAACTAACGCAACGGCAACCCAAAACATAATCAACGTTGGGTTGATGTCTCCCGGTGGTCCGAGCAGTTCCCTTAACTCTGTCAGTGGCTGTTGTGCCTCCGACATTGCTTCTCCTTCCGTATGTATAGATTTGTATTCGTCCTTGGGTAGTATAAAATACCGACGGTCAAGAATAAAGTTTTGTGAAATTAGCTGAATTAATCAAACAGTCGCAGATTGGCTGACTTTGCTTAACAGCAAAGGCTCCTACCCCATCCATCCCTGCCTAATTGACCAAACAGGACTTACGCCATTGGGCGATTTTGCGCGGGTATAACCCGCGCAAAATCGCCTAAAAGACTCAGGACGCCGCACGTAGTGCGTAAGTCCTGCCAAATTGTTAATGCTGGATCTGGGGAATGGTGAGCAAACGTAGCCCCCCATGTTGGCTCATGTGTGCGATCGCTAAACGACTTTGGATTGGAGAAGATAGGTGGTCATTTCTCCCTTGCCTTTGACGTGAATCGTGCCCCGCTGCTCAAAAACATAGCCATCCTTCAGGCGTTCGTAGACGGCGGTTGTGACCTGGGTGTAGCCTGCTAATCCGTTAGATTCCATGCGGCTCGCCACGTTCACCGTGTCTCCCCAGAGATCGTAGATAAATTTCTTGATGCCAATGACTCCGGCGATGACAGGCCCCGTATTAATGCCAATGCGAAGCTGTAGTGCCTTGCCATCTGTGGTTTGAATTTGGGCGATCGTCGCCTGCATATCCAGCGCCATATCGGCGATCGCCTCGGTGTGATCATAGCGATGGCTGGGCAGTCCCCCGACAACCATATAGGCATCACCAATCGTCTTAATCTTCTCAAGCTGATGTTTTTCGGCTAGTTCATCAAAGGTTGAAAATACGTGATTCAAGAGTTCCACGACATCCTGGGGCGGAATTTCGGAGGAGAGTTGGGCGAATCCAACAATATCGGCGAATAGCACCGTTGCTTCCGTAAAGCTTTCAGCAATGGTGCGCTGTTCTTGCATCAGTTGCCGCGCTACGGCCTCCGGTAAGATGTTCAGCAATAGATTTTCAGACTTTGCTCGCTCCGCTTCTAAGGCTTTCCGCCCATGGAACTCTGCCCGCTGCAATCGCTCATAGAGCAATACGGATAGGGTACAAATTCCGCAAAACCAACCTAAGTAGAGCATTTGTGCAGGCGCCCAGAGTCCCTGACCGGACGGTATATACCCAAGGATGGTATTAGCGATGAAGTAGTATCCCAAAACACCAAGCTGGGTGGTGAGATGCAGCGGCCAACGCACCGGGATTAACGTTGCTTGGACTAAAAATGTCAGCGTCCACGCATAGATACCTGCTAAAGCAAAACCATTCACAGTTGCCCAAATCTGTTCAACGAGCGTGATCGACCACGATGCCCAGACGAATAATACCCCTGGATATCGGCGACCCAGAGATGTGTGTAGCATCCCAAAGCAAAGGAGCAATCCTAACTCGACACTGACAGCCATCCCAATCCAACTGGGCAATTGCTGGATACGCTGTAGGCCATGTCTCCAAACGTATTAGACCTGGTTGATCACCCCGATAGTCGGTATTGCCCTTACAATACCAGTTGATTTGTCTCCTCCTTTTTGCAGAAAAGCCGAAGACAGTTCACAATTCTTCCCGTTTTATGGCTACATTCCAGCCGCTACTACTCTAAAGTATGACGTCATCTCAACGCACCTCTCCAGCCGTGATTCTTGGATTTGATCCAGGTCGTCAAAAATGTGGCTTAGCTGTAGTGACGACTGACAAATTTGTGCTATCCCATCAAATTGTGAATGCCGAAGAAGCGATCGCCACGCTTCAGACGCTGTATCAGCAATTCCCAGTCATCACCCTAGTCATGGGCGATCAAACCACCGCTCAAGAGTGGAAACAGAAGATTCAAACGGGAGTGGAGGAGGTTGGGGATATTGTCCTTGTGGATGAGCGATACACCAGTCTTGAGGCGCGCGATCGCTATTGGGAGATGTATCCACCTCGTGGACTCACCCAGATCATTCCCAAGGGGATGAGAACTCCCCCACGCCCTATCGATGACATTGTGGCTATTTTATTGGTCGAGCGCTACCTGGATCGGGTATCTCCGTAAGCATAAAAGTGCTGCTGCCGCCTTCTTCAGATCAACAGCTCTATTGATCCTTAAGCCGTTTTCCGGGTAGCGATCGCCCGTCTTACGTGCTTTTCCGCAGTTGCCCTGGGCAGAAACTTGCATTTAATTTTGGACTAAAATTTCGCACGAATTGTAAACGAGTAATCGCCGCCCGGTTCAAGTTGATAGTCGGCATGCTCTAGAAAACGCCCCAAGGGATCACGAATGAGTGCTCGACCTAACGACGGCTCAATCGACAACTCTCCCTTGCGGAATCGCCACTGAAATTGCCATTCATAGTCGCTAGCTCTGACTTCTCCCTCAATCTTGCCGTGCTGCCACGACTGATGCGTAATGCGAACGTAGGCGGTCGTTTCCGGCAAACGCTTAGACGCCACAATTTCACTCCATGCTTCGTTTCAACGCAGCATCGACCGTACGGTAGGTCGCGCCTCGGGTTCAAGCACCCACAATACCAAGCCGCGCGGGGTCTCCGTCAAGACAACCTTGTTACCTTTCTCCTGTAGCCGATCGGCACCCCGCTGGGCTGCTGCTAAATCTGAAAAGCTGCGAACGTAGACATAGTATTGATTCGCGTAGATCAGTGCACTGGATGCTTTGAGTTCACCCGGCAACAACACGTGACATTTACGCAAAGACTGGGAACTCAGAACCGGAACCGTAGAGACCATAGCGACCCGTCAACTCTGTAAGGGTTTATGAACTTGGGAGGTAGTTCGCCCTCAATAGGGATTAAGGGCTTACGTCGAATTTAGCGAAGATTCGTAACAACAGCCAACTGGTAGTCCTACGGATTTATTGAAATTGAGCGATTGTTGTAGAGGCTCATGGCTTTGGCGATCCCCTCTCGAAGCCCCAGTTCAATGGCATCGCGGGATAGATATAAAACGTCAGTAATGACTTCAGATTCAGCCTTTGAAAACTGTCCAAGGACGTGGGAAACAACGGCCTTATCGGAATTATGAGCAGCACGAGGGCTATCAATGCCGATCCGTAAACGCGGAAAATTTTGGGTTTTCAAATGGGCGATCGCTGACTTCATGCCGTTGTGCCCGCCTGCCGACCCCGATGATCGCAGGCGGATTTTACCGACTGGTAAATCTAAATCGTCATAGATCACCAACACTGATTCTGGGGGGAGCTTAAACCAGTCGATGACGGCTCGAATAGCTTGACCCGAACGATTCATATAGGTGAGGGGTTTGAGGAGGCCAATCTTTTGACCGTGGGGGCCGCGTCCTTCACCGTATATCCCTTGAAAGCGTCGGTTTTCTGCCATTGAAATTTGCCAGGTTTTTGCCAACAAATCAACGGCCTCAAATCCAACGTTGTGCCGGGTGCGATCGTACTTTTCACCAGGATTTCCTAAACCCACAATGAGTTGCGGGATGACAAGGTCAGGTTGATTAGCGATCGCCTCACGGGATGAATCGGCACGGGACATGGCAAAGGGTATTAAAGAAAATGAGTACGACTGAGTGATGGTGATCAAGAGCGAACATTAATGGGGAAACCCGCGCGCTGCACGGGTTTCAAGATAAAAATTCGCTTTGTCCTGGAGTCTG
>JACYMB010000110.1 GCA_015272205.1 Synechococcales cyanobacterium T60_A2020_003
AGTGCCACCCGACCATCATTGAGATAGAACACGTTGCCGGGATGGGGATCGGCGTGGAAAAATCCTTCGATCAAATATTGCTGGAAGAACGCCCGAAACAACAGCGTCGAAATCGCCTTTCGCTCTGCCATCGTGTCGCCATCGTACCCGTTCCCCAAAAACTCAGCGGTCAAGATGGGCTTACCCTCAAGCCAGTCCATCACCAGCATCTTTTTCGAGGTCAGATCCCAATGGATGCCCGGAACCACAAGCTGATTCGGATCAAACCATTTACTTGTTGCTAGATTGGCTCGCAGCCGTTCCGTATACTGCGCTTCCTTGGTGAAATCTAACTCTGCTTGCAGAGCGCGGCTAAACCCATCCGCCAGATCAACAATATTGTACCGCTGACCAAAGCTCGTTCCTGAGATCAGCTTTGCCACATATTTAATGATCTCAATATCCTGTGCCACTACGCTTTCAAGGCGCGGGCGCTGTACTTTCAGGGCAACCGATCGCCCATCGCGCAACACAGCCTTATGGGTTTGGGCGATTGAGCCTGCCGCTACCGGAACGTAGCTAATCTCGGTAAACAGCTCGTCAGGAGGGGCGGGCAGATTTTGCCGGATAAAGCCCTCCATTTCCGCCGCATCTTCCGGTGGCACGTTCGACTGGAGAGCGCTAAGCGCCGTGATGTAGTCCGCAGGCAAGAGGTCAGGACGGGTGCTGAGCAATTGCCCCAGCTTGATATAGACAGGGCCGAGATCAGTCAGGATATTACGCAGGACGGCAGGGGTCGGCAGTTCTGGCTCATCGGCATTGCTGCCACTGAGTAAGCGACGCATATAGCCCCACCCCCGCCGCAGGACAACCTCAACAATCTCGGCCTCGCGGGAGGTGTACTTCGTTAGCTCTAGCACGGGATGACTCCGAGGCGCGGATTCCTACTCATCCTCAATTTTGATTTCATTCGGTGCATTAGCATCTGAATCCGATGGGGATTTGGGAGCCATCAGTACCGACCAAGCGGCATCGGCGGCCTGCCGGAGGCGATCGCCAAAATCCGTCATCTCACCCACCAATTTATCCCAGTTGGTATGGGCTTCTTTCTCAATAATCTTGAGGGATTTCTCGAGCTCACCCCGATACTTGTCCGAGGTTTCCTTAGTTTTGGCGATCGCCTCTTCTGCCTGTTTCACAGCGATCAAATAGGCTTCACGGGTATTGTTCCCCGCGGATTCGACCTCAACCTGAGCCCGCCGCTTAATGGCTTCAATGAGTTCAACCATCTTTTGTTTGACTTCATCCGAGGCTCCTGGCATCTCGTGCTCTACCAGTGCCTTCGTTTCCTCATCGACGGTCACAATTGCAGATTCGTTAGTTTGATCATCAGTCATCGTGATCCTCCTGGATGAGTAATCACAGTCTACATATGCAGCCTAGCAAGAACATCCATATATTGACAGAACTCCCGTGACAGTCTGTATCAGCGGCATCCATACCTGCTATTGCCGCAACCCGTTGTTTTTTAACTCAAAATTAGCGAATAATCCCCCGTTGTTTGTTAATTGAGCGGCGGCGGTGAAACCGATCATTGCCCATGAGAGTCCTCAATTGTAACCATTCGTTCATCATTGACAGAGCGTCTTTTGACAGAGGCCGTACCCGTTTGGGATTGGTTTTATGGTTACTTGCACTGAGGAGAACATCATGAAAACCCTATTTTCAGTCCTTTGGGCTGCCCTACTCGTATTCACGACATTTTTAGTTGCCTCGCCGGCGATCGCCGGCGATCTTGCCCATGGAGCACAGATCTTCGCCAACAATTGCGCCGCGTGTCATGCAGGCGGGGGCAATGTGGTCAACGCTGCGAAAACCCTGAAAAAAAGTGACTTAGAAGCAAACTCCATGCTGTCCCTAGACGCCATCAAAACCCAAGTGAAAAATGGAAAGATGGCGATGCCTGCGTTCAATGGCCGCTTAACCGACGCCGATATTGAGGATGTGGCAAGCTACGTTCTCGCCCAAGCGGAGAAGGGCTGGTAAGCGCTTAAACCCCAAATACGTTCAATTTCTACAGTTTGGATGCGCTGTGGGATGCAACGCATCCAAATGTGGAATGTCCGTTGGATAAATTGATCTGCAGTCGCGAGCTTGCTCCCATTTATGGATGACCAACAACATACTATGCAAAGTCTCCAACGCTTTTGGCTCCGAGCTGTTAGGGTTTTGGGCATCATCATTCTCATCGTATGGATGCTTTCATCACCAGCTTTAGCGGCTTCATCCCAGAATTCAGGAGGCACCACCCAAGGGTTGCGGCAGGGCGTAGCTGCATTTCAGGATGGAAACTATGCTGAAGCAGCCAGCTTTTTTTCGCAGGTGATTGAGCAGAAACCTGATCATGCCGTTGCCTATGGAAATCGCTGTTTGAGCTACCTTGAACTCAAACGCTACGAAAACGCGATCGCCGACTGCACGATGGCCATTGAACTCGCCTCTGATTCGACAGTTGCATTTGTCAGCGAGGCTTTCTTGAATCGGGGACTGGCTCACTATCGATCGCGTCAGATCCAGAACGCGATCGCCGACTATACACAGGTGCTTCAACAGAATGTCCACGATTACCGAGCGCTTTACAATCGGGGGTTAGCATATGCCGATTTTGGCCATTATGATGAGGCACTTCAGGACTATCATCAGGCAGTCCAGCAAACACCTATTCCCAAAGAGGCTCTAACCCTGATTCGCAATGATGAAGGCATTGCCTATCTCATGCTTGACAAGCCTATGGACGCGATCGCGGCTTTTAATCAAGCCATTCAGCTCAACACGAGTGATATCCGAGCCTTTTTCAATCGAGGGTGCGCCTATCATCGCATAGGTAAGGAACCACTAGCTCTTCATGACTTCAACCAAGTCATAGCTCTTGATCCGACCCATGCCCAAGCCTATCTTCATCGCGGCCTGATTCAAATTCACATGGGTCAAACGGAAGACGCAATCGCTAGTTTGACGGATGCCGCCCAGCAATTTCGAGCGCAGGACAACCTGGGAGCTTACGAACGAACTCAGCAGCTAATTCATCAGCTTCAATTCCCGTCCGGAGCATTTGGATAGGCGAACTTTGGAAAGTTAGTTTCGGGACTTAGCAAGATCTGATATATTTGAAAGGTTGTCAAGAAAAGTGTTGGCGCAGTCATGGCGGTTCCCAAGAAGAAAACGTCTAAATCGAAGCGCAGCATGCGGCGATCTGCTTGGAAGCATAAGGCCGCACTGCAAGCCCAAAAAGCGTTGTCGCTCGGTAAATCGGTATTGACCGGACGGTCGGAAAGCTTCGTTTATCCTCAAGCTGACGAGGACGAGGACGAAGAGTAAATCAGCGTTTCGTATATTTCATTTTGTGTAAGGCAGGGCAGACAATTGCTCTGCCTTTCTTGCATGATTAAATCAGCGCGTTATCTAGGTTTACGCTATGCTCGGAAAGTTTTTTCATAAGCCAGGGCCAGAACTGGGCGATCGCGTCCCGCCAGGACAGCATCTCGCGAAAGGATTTCCAGTACTTACGTACGGAGAAACTCCCCACATTTCAACCGACCAGTGGGAACTGAAAATCTGGGGAACCACTACCCCCCAAACCTTTTCCTGGACTGACCTGATGGCGATGCCCCAGACTCAGTTCACCGCAGATTTCCATTGCGTTACCACCTGGTCAAAACTAGACGTAGAGTGGGTTGGGGTTAAGATCACTGACTTCATGGCCAAGATTCCGGTAGATCCATCCACCATCAGCGTGATGGCGCACTGCTACGGGGGCTACACTACCAATATTCCATTTGACGACTTTATCCGCGACGAAAACTTTCTAGCCCATACGCTGTTCGGCGAACCCCTAGCCGCCGACCACGGTGGTCCTCTTCGCCTGGTTGTACCACACTTGTACGCGTGGAAAAGTGCCAAGTGGCTCAATGGGCTGGAGTTTATGGACAAAGAATCTCTAGGTTTTTGGGAACGCAACGGCTACCATCGTCGGGGCGATCCGTGGGCTGAAGAACGGTACAGCAACTAGTCCCATCCGTCATCGACTGCCCATACATTGACTACAGGCAAAAAGCCCCTCACCGAGAACATTGAAACTCCAATGGTGAGGGGCTATGACATATTCGGAATATCTAGGCATCCTGGAGCATAAATCTAACTCAGCTTCGATAGGGCTTGCTCGTACAGCACTATCGAAGCGATCGCCCCTAGTATCGGTAGCCTAATTCGCCTTAGGTTCTGACGATTGTTCGGCACTCAGAAGCCCTCGATCTACAAAATAATTATTTAAGAATGCGCTGACGAAGGATAAGACAACAGGGCCAGCAAAAAAGGCGAGTAGCCCGTGAACTGCAAATCCTGGTGCAAGCGTAGAGGCTAACCAAAAGCAAAATCCATTCACGACGTAGGCAAATAAACCTAGGGTTAAAACATTAATGGGTAGAGACAAAAGTGACAACACCGGACGAATAAACCCATTTACAAAGCCAATGGCGATCGCCGCCACTATTGCTGCGGGAAAATTGGCAATATCTACACCAGGAATGAAGTCTGTGATTAAAAGTCCCAACGCTGTGACCAAAGTCGTAATCAAAAAGCCTATCATTATGAATTCTCTCCACGTATAAACTGAACCTTGGATCTTGAGCAACCCAAGAAAAACGCCTGTAAAACTCGCGTCATACACCTATGACAATCCTATGGCAGCGCTCAAATCACTGTCATCTATCTTGAGACTTGCAACAATCTAAAAATCCATAACCTCCCATGGAATAATAGTAAATCTATACCTAAAGAGAGCTGCTAAATTTTAAAGTATCTCAGTATGATTATGTGTAGGATATGGAACATCATAATTTCTAATCCAAACGTCTAACCCAAACGCAATTTATCACCATTAACAGTTTATGAATAACGTACTTCGCATCATTCTTGGAATCCTTTTACCTCCCGTTGGCGTTTTCCTCACCTATGGCTTGAGCACAACGCTTTTAATCAACATTTTGTTGACGTTGTTGGGCTGGTTGCCAGGCAGTATTCATGCCGTTTGGGCGATCGCCAAGCAGATGGAAAAGCAGCGTGAAGAATTTCCATCTACCTAAGTTTGTAATCACGCTGTTAACCAAGATTTTCTGAGGGTGGGCAGGTGCTGTAGTGGCAATCAGCCCTAGAGCATTCAGAAGAGCTGAGTTACGGGTTCCTCACCTCCAGGGGGGCAGGGAATCCGTTTCTTTATGCATTCGCTTATGAATTGCTATCAGTCGCTGTCTAGAGTGCGGGCAACTGGCGATCGCCCCTTCTGTGGGGAATTAGCACATATCACACGGAAGAACACACGCACCACGAACGTAAATTTAGAAAAGTTTCTTAAGAAAGAACATTCGGTGATAATCTGAGAAATGGCAAGATGATGGCGATCGCGACAAGGCTGGTTAAGCCGCGCGTTGAGATCACCAAGTTCATAGCGTCTTCAAGCGTATACAGAAGCTGATCAAACGATAGGCGTAAACATGGTCACTACAGCAGAAAAGACAGTCGGATTTATCACACAAGTTATTGGTCCCGTTGTGGATGTTCAGTTCCCCAGTGGTCAACTGCCGAAAATCTACAACGCTCTTAAAATCACAGGAAAGAATCCCGGTGGCGACGACGTAAGCGTTACCTGTGAGGTGCAGCAGCTCCTCGGTGACGACCAGGTACGAACCGTTGCGATGAGTTCTACCGATGGACTTACACGGGGCATGGAAGCTGTAGATACAGGCGCACCCATTAGCGTTCCCGTTGGAACGGCAACCCTAGGACGTATCTTTAACGTTCTGGGCGAACCTGTAGACAACAAAGGGCCGGTTGGCAACGATGAAACCCTTCCAATTCACCGTGCTGCGCCCAAACTAACGGAACTGGAAACTAAACCCTCCGTATTTGAGACAGGCATCAAGGTCGTTGACCTGTTGACTCCCTATCGTCGTGGTGGAAAGATTGGCTTGTTCGGCGGTGCTGGCGTAGGCAAAACCGTCATTATGATGGAGCTGATCAACAACATCGCAACCCAGCACGGCGGTGTGTCGGTGTTTGCTGGTGTAGGTGAGCGTACCCGCGAAGGAAACGACCTCTACAACGAAATGATCGAGTCGGGTGTTATTGATAAAGACAACCCCAGCAACTCGAAGATTGCCCTGGTATACGGTCAGATGAACGAACCCCCCGGAGCCCGCATGCGCGTTGGTCTGTCGGGTCTGACCATGGCTGAGTACTTCCGCGATGTCAATAAGCAGGACGTTCTACTATTTATTGACAATATCTTCCGTTTTGTACAAGCAGGTTCTGAGGTATCTGCACTCCTAGGTCGGATGCCCTCTGCGGTAGGATACCAGCCCACCCTCGGTACAGACATGGGGGATCTGCAAGAGCGCATCACCTCCACTACCGAAGGTTCTATTACCTCCATCCAAGCGGTATACGTTCCAGCGGACGACTTGACCGACCCCGCTCCGGCAACCACCTTTGCTCACCTGGATGGAACCACCGTACTTTCTCGTAGTTTGGCCTCCAAAGGAATCTACCCTGCTGTAGATCCCCTGGGTTCTACCTCCACGATGTTACAACCCGATATCGTAGGCAGTGAGCACTATCAAACGGCGCGTGCGGTTCAGGCAACCCTCCAGCGCTATAAGGAACTTCAGGACATCATCGCCATTCTGGGTCTGGATGAACTGTCGGAAGATGACCGTCTCGTTGTAGACCGTGCGCGGAAGATTGAGCGTTTCCTGTCTCAGCCCTTCTTCGTAGCGGAAGTCTTTACGGGCGCTCCTGGGAAGTATGTGAAGCTCGAGGACACCATCAAGGGCTTCCAGCGCATTCTCAGCGGTGAACTGGATGAGTATCCTGAGCAGGCTTTTTACATGGTTGGCAGCATCGACGAAGCGATCGCCAAAGGTGAGAAGCTAAAGGCTGAAAACAAGTAAGTTGAGCCAAGGCAGAGGGGTAGTGCCTATCGCCCTACCCTCTACCTAAGGACTTCCTGAGCACACAATTTGACTGAAAAACTATGGCACTATCGGTTCAGGTCATTGCACCCGACAAGAAAGTATGGGACTCTGCGGCAGAAGAGGTGATTCTGCCAAGCACCACAGGTCAGTTGGGTATTCTAAGCGGTCACGCTCCCTTGCTTACAGCGCTGGATATCGGCGTAATGCGGGTTCGTGCGGATCGCGAGTGGGTGGCGATCGCCCTGATGGGTGGGTTCGCCGAAGTCGAAAACGATGAAGTTGTGATTCTCGTAAACGGGGCTGAGCGTGGCGACGAAATTGACCGTGAAGAGGCCCGCACAGCATTCAGTGAAGCAGAAGCACGACTGGACAAAGCGCGTGGGGCTGACAATCGCCAGGAGCAAATCCAAGCCACTCAAGCGATGAAGCGGGCTCGGGCTCGGTTTCAAGCATCAGGTGGCATGGTGCAAACCTAAGCAGGTGTCCTAGCTGCGTAAACATTTAACGCTTTGATAAAAAGACGGTGATCAGAGTTGCAAGCATTCTCTATCACCGTTTTTGTATTTACAGGGGGCATCCCTTGCGGTAGGACGACGTGCAGGGGCTCTTCCCTATTCTCCTAAGCATTTGAACGGTTGATAAGGTCGCCGCTCGGGATAGGGGCTGACAGCGATCGGTGAATCCCCCGCTGGTCAACCGTCATCACCAAGCTAATATCATGTCGGGATAAAAACCCATGATATGTTTTTGGCGCTTGCGCCGCGCCAAAAACATGTTTGGTTTTAGTGAGCATTTAAGCAGACTTGATATAAGCTGCTGATATGAGCCAATCTATGACAAATCCGCCCCTGCAAATCCGCCAGATTATTCCGCTGTTTGAATTACCTGCGGTTAACCGTAAGACGCGCATCAGTTCCTGGGACTATAAGCAGCACTACAGTTTGGCGATCGCCTTTATTCCGAATGTTGGCGATCCGGATTGTTGCGCCTTGCTCCTGAGCCTTGCCAAGCAGTACCGCACCTATCGTGATCTCGATACTGAAATTCTGGCGATCGCCCATTGCCCAACCGTCAACGAGGTCGAGCAACTGCGAACATTCGTGACAGAACACAACATCCTATTCCCGGTGCTGTGGGATACCGAGGGGCGAGTGCGCGAGGCGTATCTCGGAACGGTTCAGGCTGGCATTTTCGTGGGCGATCGCTATGGCGAACTCTACATGCAGGCGATCGCCAACCATGCTAGAGAATTACCCCAGGAAACTGAGATTCGGGAATGGGTAGAATATGTAGACATGCAGTGTGCGGAATGCTTCCCACCCCCCTGGCGATGAAGGCGATACGTTTTAAGCTCGAATGCAAACGCGAAGCCGTTTGCCCTTCAAACAAACAGCTTCGCACATTTCACGTCTGACTCTGGAAGGCGTTAGATTCCCACTAGGTTAGGCCCACCAGCTTCGCACTGAGTTCCCACAACCGCTGCGCCTTATCGTCATTAAGCGCTTCGTTTGAGAGTTCCTGGAGGAACGCCTTGCGCCCCTCTTTCTGGCGATTGCCCCAGCTCCAATACACACCTGACGGTTTATAGTCTGGGTTTGCCACCACCGTTGCGACCCGCTCCCCAGCGGTTTGCTGAGACACATAGCCTCCCGTGATGTTTTTCTGGAACCAGGGGAAGATTTTCTGGAACAGCGGGAAGTGATGGCGGAACAGGGGCGTATCGGCAACGCAACCGGGATACAGCGAACTGAAGGTAATGCCCGTTTCATCGTGATAGCGACGGTGCAGTTCACGCATGGTTAAGACATTACACAGCTTGCTGTCTTTATAGGCTTTACCCGACTTAAAGCTCTTGCCATCAATCATGGCAATGGGGGCTTTGAAGCCAGCGGCTAGGCCATCCATATTCCCTAGATCCGGTGGAGCCGGAATCGGGATCTTGCCGCCCAATTCCTTCGGGTTCGCGGTGACGGTTCCCAAGATGACTAAGCGCTTATCCGCCGCAGGCGATTTTTTGAGGTCTTCCAGCATGAGGTTACACAGCAGGAAATGCCCCAGATGGTTCGTTGCAACACTCAGTTCATAACCATCCTCGCTGCGGAGGGGTTCTTTTTCCAACGGGAGATAGACAGCGGCGTTGCACACCAAAGATTCCAGCGATCGCCCAGTTGCGCGAAACTTATCCACAAACTGACGCACACTCGCTAAAGACGCTAAATCCAGAGGCAGGATCATATAACTGTCCTCCGGCATTCCAATACTTCTAGCCGCGTTTTGAGCTTTTTCAAGATTACGGCACGCCATGATCACATACCATCCCCGATCGGCAAGTGCCTTTGCAGCATTCAAACCGACCCCAGAGGAGGCTCCTGTGATCACAACTGTAGGTTTTTGCTGTGGTTCCATTCGGTTTCAGGCTCCGTTGATCACCATTGACTGACTCGTAGGATCGAATATTACATTACGGTGTTGACTTAAATGAGAAATGCTAAGTTTTCTAGCGAAAATGGTTACAAACCTAGATTGTTGTCAAGGCTGCCTATAGATACAGTCCCCGGTCAAGCCATCGATTCTTAACACAGGCTGTCCTGATCCGGCTACCCCCACCTGGAATACCTGGATATGTAATCGTCTCTGCCTGCTCACACGCTATCCACGACATTCATCGAGGGGGCAGATAGAGCGTCTAGTAATAAAACGCTGGGGACACCTTGAAGAAGCTGCACTGGTTAAATCTAGCAGAGTATGCGTCCGCCGCTGGACTTGGCGCAGGGGCGATCGCATCCGTTGTGTTTCAAAAAATGCTGTACGTCTATGCCCCCCTTAGTTTTTGGGTAGTGCTGAGCTTAGTCAATCGGCGCCGGTTCGAAGAATGGACAGAACACACCAACGCCGTCACCTTGAGCGAACTAAACCGCAAAATTGCCAAAAACGTTGAGCTGCTTAATCAGCAGATTCAGGGCTTACCCACTGCAGAAACAATGGGAAATATGCGTAAATCCTTACTGCGAAAGGATCGCGAAAATATGGAGAAGATCGCCGCAGAAATCCGGAAATTACGATATGAAACCCAGCAGCGTCTGATTGCGGTCGAAAAGCACAACATCGAACTGGCGCGGGATGAGTTTGACCGTTTGAAGCTCCAATACAGCAGCTTATCTGAATCCTTGGGTAAAGTGACGGGTCAAATGCATCGCCTGTCCGAAGTGGTTGGGGTGGACGGTCTGGAAACAGATATTGCCTACCTCAAGACAGAAGTCTCCCACCTTCAAGTGAATCTGCAAAAACTCACGGATCACATGAAGCCCACCCTGGCGTCGGTTCAAGATCAGGTGAATGTCTTAAATCGACAATTTCAAAAACTTCCCCCTCCCTTTGATGCCACGGCGCTAAAGGAAGAAGTCAACGAACTCGTGAAAGTGGTATCTGACCTCGTACCCCGCCGCGAGTGGAATGCGGTGGTTCGAGATATTCAAGCCATTCACCACCAGCAAGAATCCAGCAGTGACGTCACTCAAAAACTGCGCCAAGAGCTTCAAAACTTACAAGCCAAGGTGCAGGCTGATCCCGGCACCGATCTGCGCTACATTCAGGTGCAAATCAATCGCTTAGACCAAAGGCTGCGGCAGTTGCCCCCTCCTTTTGATGCGACGGAGTTGGTGCACACCGTCGAAACGCTGTCGAAACAAGTCCAGGGCTTGTCCTCTCAACCTGCGATCGCCCGCCTCGCCGATCAACTGAAATCCCTCCAGCGATCCCAAAAGGAACAGGCCGAAGTTTGCGATCGCCTCCGGATTCACCTGCACGATTTGCAAAACCAACTTCATGCAGTGCCGGAGATGCCACAGCTTCAGCACAAAATCGAAGCAGTGCTCCAACAGCGCATGGACGGGTTAGGGCGTCATTTACAACAGCACCTGTACGCCTACGCTCAGTCAATCGCCATGACACCCGGCCATCGACTCTCCAAAGGAACGCTTGCGTTTGCGGAGTGGCTGGGATATCCCGACGACCGCGCTAATGTCGTGGATGCTCCCATTCGCACCGAAGCCGAGTTTCAAACGCGCATTGCCGATATCCTCCAACGCAAGCTAGCGGAGCTGAGCGATCAACTGGATACCTTTTCAGATCTATCCGCTGCCGAATTAGCAGAACTGCCGCTCTATGAATTTGTGTTTGATGTTGATCCCGGTGCATCTGGAGTCGAGCAGCGAGGGGATGCGATCGCCAACTCGATGGCGGTTCTCGATGAAGCCTTAGAGCAGGCTCAAGAGCGCTTAATTTTGGTCTGGCCGTGGTCGCGGCAAGGCGAGTTAGACGCCACCCTGCTCCATAAACTGCAAACTCTATTGAGCCGGGGTTGCGAGGTCAGCATTGGCTGGTGTCATCGGGTCAATCGTGAAGAATCCCGGTTCCTCAGCAGTATTAATCGGCGTTGGTCGATCAACCCGCTGGAGCAAGGAGCACTCCAGAACACCCTGCAAGCGCTGCTGAGTCTAAAACGCGTCCACTCTGACCATTTCCATTTCAAAATCTTGGGAACGTTGGAGAATTTCCTGGTCTGTGATCAGCGCTATGCCATTTTGGGGGTCGATCATGTCTTGGTGAAGCGCAACGTATTTCCCAACCTGGAACTCAAGCTTCGCACCAGCGATCAGGACATCATTCAGCGGTTAATTGACCGCTTCGATCGCCTCGATTTAGATCCACAGGACATCGCAGCCTACTGGAATCGAGCTGTCACCCGTTACGACCTCGGCGATAAGCAGGGAGCCTTAGACGATTTCAATCACATCATCGCCGCAACTCCAGACGATGCCACCGCTTACAACTATCGCGGTACCGTCCGGTATGACGTGGGCGATCGCCGGGGTGCAGTCGAGGACTTCGATCGCTCCATTCAGCTCAATCCCCAACAGGAAGATGCCTACTGCAACCGAGGACTGATTCGAGCGGAGTTAAAAGCCTTCAAAGAGGCGATCGCCGACTACAACCTCGCCATCTGGACAACACCTGACCTCGCCATTGCCTACTTTTACCGGGGCATAGCCTATCAAAAGCTGCGTAACTATGCCAATGCGATCGCCGATTTTACCGATGCGATCCGGCTTGCACCAGATGCCGCTGCCGCGTATTACCATCGGGGTATCCTATGCCAGCAAACCGGAGACCGAGCTACGGCGATCGCGGATTTTGCCCAAGCGGCTCAGCTATTCCACGCCCGTGGCAGCAGCACCAATGCTCAACGAGCGCTTCAACACCTGCGCCAACTTCAGCAAACGTCGCAAACCGCGTCCTAAATTTGAAGGAATACCAAACCTAGCTGAAATCAAGCCGTTTCCCGTGTAGAACTAGATAGGTAGCGTCTGGGCGTTACGAGTAGCAATCTACGATTTGGATCTTGCACTGAGTGAGAGTCCAAACCGACAACGTTGAGTAGGCATTGTGGATCACGAGGAAATTTATAAGCTAGGTGCGTCTTTGCGCCCCATTAATACCCAAATGTTAAAACCGGGTCGTGTTTGGTTTTACGGCGGTGAGGCATACTTCGATATCTTCTTTGAGCTATCCCAGAATGAGATTGACTGGTTTCAGCTTACTCTGCGGGGGCGATCGCTCACCTGGAATGCAGGCGATCGCACGATTCAAACCGGGATCACCAACGAGTTAGTGGTTCCGGACGTATCCTACTACTCGGCCAGTAAAACCATTGATGACGATCCGGCTTCTGATCAAGACTTTATTGCCCTAACGAAGGAAATCCTCAAAACCCGACCCGATCAGCCCCTATTTCGACAAATGCTGCACCTACTCGACCAGTCAGCCTAGAGATCGCTGTTAGGTGCCTTATCGCGCTGCCCTAAACAGACGCTGGAGGCGAATTTTGTTCGATACGTAAAAAGGAACTTGGTAGTACTCCGCCAGCATCCATCCCACCATTGCCAAGTGCAATCCAAAGGCAGACACCGCCCATAGCGTCGAGAACTGCGCCCACGGACTATCCGGCAAAGGCGGAAACACGTAGGCCGCTATCCAGACAATCAACGCTGGAAAGACCACTAAACCACCGCATAGAATCCAAATCAACACAGAAAGCTGCTGATCGTCATGGTAGGCCGCCACCCATTTGCGTCCGTTCCAACGCCAAGACATCGGCTGCGAACTGTCTACGACCTGAATACTTTGGCTGGATAGGTTCAAGGTAAAAATATGGCGACAAAAATCGCAGGCCATCGCCTCCATGAGTGGCAATTCCGCAATATGTCCATGTCGGCACGCCGGACAGCGATAGGTGCCATCGTAGCGGAGTGGACGCGTCTTCTTTTCATGCTCAGGACGCTTAATAGTCCACGATGATGCGGACTCTGGGAAAAACTTGACCATACCACTACCTGAAACCCTAGAGGCTACCAACCAGGGCTGGAGGATTGCTGCCAACCGTGCGCTGATACTCCAGACCGTCTTGCTCTAGGATAACAAGGACATCTCCACTCGGCTGCGGGATGATTCGCTTAATTAACACATCGCCATTTCCTAGATACTCGCCCACCCGTGCTGGACGGGATGTCAGTTCTCCGGGCACGAAGACGATCAAGCTGGCTGCTCCACCAACGTCTAAAAATCCGCTAATTTCGATCGTTTCCGCTAAGGGCTTTTGCACCGGAAGAGATTGCACTGGAGCATTCAGCGGTGCTGGGGCAGGCAGAGCCGATACCGATACCGAGGGCAACGGAGCAGCGGGGGCTGTCGGTAAAATGGGTACGGTCGGCAATGGCGGCGCAGAAGAGGCTGGCCGTGCAGTCACCACAACATTGGTCGGGGGCAGGGGCGCAAACGGGTCAGAGCGACCGGGCGAAGCCGCCAGCGCTGCGACCTGATTGCTCGATGAGGTGGGCGGAATGAGCTGAGGGGTCGGCAGTTTCGGAGGAACCGTTGAAGTCTGCGAGGACACCATACTCTCGCTAAATGGGGGTTGGGCAGATGGCTTAATCGCTGGAGCGATCGCCACGGTGGGAAGCTCAGGCGATGGATCCAGACTTACTGAATCTGAGGTCTGCGATCCACAAGCTGCAATCACGAAAAGTATGCCGAACGCTGAAACACCCAAAGAACACTGGCGCAGTTGCCCAAAATGATGTGTCATCCCCATATCCACCACCGAGAACTCTTCACCCATTCAGGATAACGGCGATCGCCATTTGTGGCGCACTATGTCCGAAAAAATTGGCTTAAAAACCCTATGCCTAGCGCGACCCCGAAGCGACTCGTTTCTCTTTCTGAATCGTTAACAGTTGGTTGAGTAAAGCATCGACTTCGGCTTGGAGGCACAGCAATTCAGCCTGGTGTTTGGGACGATAGGGCAAACGCGGCGTAGAGTCTGTGACCCGAATGGGACAGGACGACGGTGCAATAAGGCGATCAGCAATCGGTGGCGTCTTGGGGTTAAACGAATTTGGAATAGTTACACTTGCGGCTTCGGATGAAGGGACAACCGATAGCGCAGGTTTCGCAATCACAGAGGATGGGGACATTAGAACTGGTGTTGTCATTTCACTCACTCACACACGCAGGTATTGGACCTGAGGTTTGGTTTGATCTTAGTGAGTCGCTATCTCGATCCCGTTTGGGGTGTGTCGGTTTTTCAACTCTGGACAAGTGGCACAGCTTCGAAATGGTAATGATTACGATCGCAGGCCTAGGTTTAAGGGTGGGCGATCGCCCTTCGCCACTGGACAGCGCACAATGGTAGCGTCTCAGATTGGGCAAATGGGGCTTCCGTTGAGGATCTTCACTCCAGATCTACCTAAATCCTGCAACTTTTGAAGGGCGATCGCCCTTAACCCAGATTCCCACAACCAGAATTCAGGCTAAAGGAATCGGAGGGAGGGGAATATCCAGGATAAACTGAAGAATGGCTCTAAACGCTTAGAGCTTGTCATAACGCTAATTCGGTCTAGATTGCTGTGATGGTACCTGCCGCCCGTTCTCACTCGTCTGCTGTGTCGCCTGCCGTACAAGGCTGGCCAGGGTTAATTGAAGCCTATCGCTCCTACTTACCCGTCAGCGATAAAACCCCTGTTATCACCTTGTTAGAAGGCAACACGCCACTCATTCCTGTGCCTGCGATCGCTGCTGAAATTGGGCGGCAGGTATCGGTGTATGTCAAATTTGATGGCCTGAATCCCACTGGAAGCTTCAAAGATCGCGGGATGACGATGGCGGTCTCCAAGGCCAAGGAAGAGGGAGCCAAAGCAGTGGTCTGCGCCAGCACGGGTAATACCTCAGCGGCGGCGGCGGCCTATGCCCGTCGGGGAGGCTTGAAGGCGTTTGTGTTGATTCCCGATGGCTATGTCGCCCTGGGCAAACTCGCCCAGGCGTTGCTGTACGGCGCAGACGTGATTGCGATTAAAGGCAACTTTGACCAAACCTTAGAGATTGTCCGCGAGGTGGCGGAGCAGTATCCGATTACGCTCGTCAATTCGGTGAATCCCTATCGCTTAGAGGGGCAGAAGACTGCGGCGTTTGAGATTGTGGATGTGCTGGGTGATGCCCCCGATTGGCTCTGCATTCCGGTGGGCAATGCGGGGAATATCTCGGCCTACTGGATGGGCTTTTGTGAATACCATCAGGAGGGACAGTGCGATCGTCTGCCTCGGATGATGGGCTTCCAGGCGGCTGGAGCTTCGCCCCTAGTGTCTGGACACCCTGTAAGCCATCCAGAAACGATCGCCACCGCCATTCGCATTGGTAATCCCGCCAGTTGGCAAAAGGCGATCGCCGTTCGGGATGCCAGTCAGGGGCAGTTCAATGCCGTCACCGATGACGAAATTCTGCACGCCTACCGACTACTGGCCTCACAGGAAGGCATTTTCTGTGAGCCTGCCAGTGCGTCCTCTGTGGCGGGACTCCTCAAGGTGAAAGATCAGGTTCCATCGGGAGCGACGGTCGTCTGTGTGGTAACGGGTAACGGCCTTAAAGATCCAGACACTGCCATTAAGCACTGCGATAATGAAGTGAGTCCCGGCATCGACCCTAGCCTAGCGGCGGTAGCTCAGGCCATGGGGTTTTAGGATTATCGTTTTGCTCCGATGCTGCAGAGGCAGAACTAGGCGACGAATCCGGAGGGGTAGTCGCCCCATTTTTGAGGCGTTCTTTTGATAAGGTATCCACCGCATCCCCCAAGGCTGTAGTCAGGCTATTGCGGGTCTGCACATGGTCAGCCCGTTCAGTTCGTAACGCTTGGGTGAGGCGATCGCACTCAATGAGGGCTTGGGCGAGCCGTTGCCGCAATTCCTCCACCGATAAGGATTGCAGTTCTGCTTGCAGATCGCCGAGGGTGGCATTGCTATAGTCCGTGGCGTAGCGCCGATCCTGACGGTGATCCAACTCCGCTTGGAGCATCTCAAGTTGCTGTCGAGCGAGCTTGGCATCGGTGCGCCGCTGCTTTGCCTCGGTTTCGTACAAGTCTCGCCAATTTGAGGCACTTTTATAGGCTTGATCTCGCTCCCGGTGCGCCTCCTCTAACTGATTTTTGAGACTGCGAATTTCGTTAAGCCACTGGCGAACGTCCTGAGTCATTGCGCTAGTCCTGCATCGCTACGGTCGGGGTCGGGTTAAGCAGAGTTGCTTTCATCATAGATAAAAATGTACTAGAAATACGCCCAACTTGGATTTCAAGCTGTCCAGACCCTATTTTGAGCCAAGGAGGATGCCCAAACCGCTTGACTC
>JACYMB010000111.1 GCA_015272205.1 Synechococcales cyanobacterium T60_A2020_003
CTTTGACGGTCGCCATTGTTTGAATCGCAAGGTCACTATAAAGAACTGACGCGCCGGGTTTGCCGCTCAACTCCTCGACCACCCACTGCCCCAGCACAGATTCTTCGATCCAGAAGGTGAGGCTTCCCCTAGCCTTCAATCCAGCGTTATACTCTGACCAGTTGCGGATGCGGTATTGAGGTTTCATGGCAGGTTTTATATGTGATAACTGAAATTTACCATGCCTCTCCTGCCCGCAACCCCTCTTTCATGCAACAACGCCGTCTTAGGCGATAGTGGGTCAGGATCGCACCGATGGCACAATCCCCAACGCCGCATTGCCGAAAAAGCCGCAGAGCATTTGGATAGCTGTCAGTTTGTGCTGCATACGGGGGACGTGGTGTATTTGACGGGTTCCAGCGAATATTATGAACGAAATTTTATTGAACCCTATCATTTTTTGCTGAAGGGAGGCGATCGCCCCGAAGCAATCGACTATCGCGAAATGGTCTTTCAAACGCCCTTCTTGCCCGTTCCTGGAAACCATGACTATTACGATCTGCCGTTTTGGGTGGGGATATTGGCTCAGATCGCCTTACCCATTCGTTTTTTGCTCCGTTCCAAAATCGACATTGACATTGGCTGGCATGGTTCCTACCAAGGGGATACCTATGCTCGGGCATTTATCGACTATCTCTGTCAGTATCCCGTTAACACCAAGCTGATCGATCACCTCAAGCACCATTACACTGTTCAATGGGGAGATTCACGGTGCTTGCGCTACGAACCGGGCGTCTTTACCCGCATACCGAATCGTTACTACACCTTTCGCTATGGCAACATTGACTTTTTTGCCCTGGATTCCAACACCTTCAATGCACCCTTACCGATGAGCAAAGACGGCGATCGCTCTCAGCGGTCGGCCTTACGCGAAAAACGAGCCGACATCGAACACCAGAAGCGTAGTCTCTTAATGGAAGGAATGTTTTTGAACCCCGATGATCCGGATCAGGCGGAACGATTGGATGATCTGCGGACAAAATTGGAATACTTAGAGGAAGTCGAGCAAGATATCAATAGACAGCTTGCCGTGCAGGATTCCTCCCCCGTGGATCAAGCCCAACTCGACTGGTTGCGCGATCGCCTGATCGAGTCCTGGCAGACTCCAGAGGTGCGAGGTCGCATTCTCTTTTTCCACCATCCGCCCTATGTCACCGAAGCCACCAAATGGTACCAGGCGCAAACCTTGGCCGTGCGTGAACGCCTGCGGCAAGTCTTAGATGGAGTTGCGCGAACGGTGGGCGATCGCCCACATGATCGACCTATTATAGATTTAGTGCTCAACGGCCATGCCCATTGTTTTGAGCATTTGAAAACTGGCGATACGCAACGGGGGGATGCTCACATTAACTGGTTAGTGTGTGGCGGAAGTGGATACAGTTTGCGCCGCCAGCGAAATGAGGGCTTGACGCTCACGGAAACACGGGATGGAAAAGATGTGGAGATTGCGCGATCGCTCCGATTCCTAGGACGGACAGGCCACGGATCGTCTAAACATCGCCCCTACTCTTGTCTCAAAATTGACGTGAAGGCGGGAAGTCCACCTCGATTCATTGTCCATCCCTTGGTATCCGATCGGTTCCGGCATGAGTGGATTGATCTACCCGTAGAACCCTTTGAATTCTAGGGAGCAACCCTGATTAACACCAGGTTCGGTTGCCATTTTCGTCCATTCTGGCTTGCCGAATCACGTCTGAAATTTCTTCAGCATCCGTAACATGATGTAGAGCTTTGCGATCGCCGTTCTCATCCTCCACGACAAAGTAAGTCGGAACAACAATATGATCTCCGGTGATGTCAGGAACATTAACGGCAACCTGTTGAGCCTTCTCCTCAAGGGTTTTAGCGCTATCAACGCGATCGCCTGGATTTACGGTCAAATCTTCGGTTCTCAAGCTTTCCTGCTGTGCTTTCCACTCTTCCAAATTCACCTCTTCTGGGCGCAGCGGTTGACGGATCGGTTCGTGATGCTTAGATTCATGAGTCATTGTGAATCCTCCGTTTGGGTCTCGCCTAAACAGCCATTGCCAGCATGGATGGACTGTTTCTATCTCTATTTTTAAGAAAGATGCTGCAATTGTTGTCTATCAAATGGGATAAGTGCCTCGGTTCAAAATGTAGAGAATGGGTATGCGGGTTCTGAAAACATCCGTTTCTTGCCGACCTCTGGGACACGCCATATTCGTTATACTCCGTTTCATTCTTGGGAGTGACGCCACCGCATCATAAACGATTGGTATAAAAACTATGTATGACGGGGGACGAATCTGCTATAACCAGGAGTATGATTTCGCCACAAGACTTTTACCCCCAGAAGCTTACACCCTGGATCGTGCGCACTGTTCAGGTATGTGCTCCATTTCTGGCACGCTGGATCTACTGGGTTGAAATCCGCGTCGATCCGGAACAGTTAGCTCATCTCAAGCACCTGGATGGCGATCGCGTGCTGTTGCTCCCCAATCACCCCACCTTTCACGATCCCATCATCATGTTTCTGCTGTCGGCAAAGCTGAAACGCGCCTTCTATTACATGGCCGCCTACGAAACCTTCGATAATCCCGGCACCATGTTTTTGATTTCGGCTGGATTTAAGCCCCTCCACTATCTAGCACAGTCAAAACGCTTCACCCAAGTCCTGCGGTGGATGCTCCAACATTTAGGCATGTACTCAATTCGGCGCGGCTTGGCTGATCGGGCGAGCATTGCCCAAACCTTAACCCTGTTGACTGAACCTGCTTGCCATTTGGTGATTTTTCCAGAGGGAGGCTGCTCGTTTCAAAACGATACGGTGATGCCGTTTCGGGTGGGAGCGGTACAAATGGCGTTTCAGGCTTTAAATAGATTTGCAAAGAAAAACGAAGCGATTCCCGATCTATACGCCATTCCGATCAGCATTAAATATCGCTACACAGGCAATATGGAGTCGGTGATTGAGCAAACGCTGAGGCGACTGGAACGGGAATTGAATCTCGCCTCTGATTCGTCCCATAGTCCATATGATCGGTTGCGGGCGATCGCAGAACGGGTACTGACTCGCATTGAACAGGATTACGATCGTGCGTTACCGAATCAAGGTTCAGAGACTTTAAACGATCGCATTCAAGCACTGCGGCTGCATGTCATTGAGTCTTGTGAACAGCAGCTTGCTCTGACTCCTCCCCCCGGCGAGTTCATTCGCGAGCGCGTTTATAAAATTCAGCATATGCTCAATACCCAAGCGGATAGCCTTGACCAAAGCTTGCTGTGGAGTCTAGATCTGGTTGAAAAAGCAATGACCCGTCTCCTCAACTTTGATGCAATCTATGACGGCTATGTAGCAGCAAACCCAACGCCAGAAAGATTTTTAGATACCCTAATTCGCCTAGAACGGGAAGTCTTTGACATCGATCAACCTCCTCCCAAAGGCTACCGGATCGCTACAGTTTACCTGGGCGTTGTTGCATGAAAGAGGGGTTACGGGCGGGAGAGGCATGGTAAATTTCAGTTATCACACATAAAACCTGCCATGAAACCTCAATACCGCATCCGCAACTGGTCAGAGTATAACGCTGGATTGAAGGCTAGGGGAAGCCTCACCTTCTGGATCGACGAATCTGTCCTAGAGCAGTGGGTCGTCGAGGAGTTGAGCGGCAAACCCGGCGCGTCAGTTCTTTATAGTGACCTTGCGATTCAAACAATGGC
>JACYMB010000112.1 GCA_015272205.1 Synechococcales cyanobacterium T60_A2020_003
CGTGAGACCCACAGGTCGGACAGGTCATCTCGATGGTCATGCGCTGGTCTCCCCGGTTATTGTCTTCACCCCTTCATTCCTTCACCCCTTCACCCCTTCACCCCAAGTTCGGTAACCCGTACCGACCAGAAAGTTGCAGCGGTATCCCGCATTCCGCTACATTAGCACTCGGAAGGTGAGAGTGCTAACTCAATGCTTGGAGCACCAAACAACGGCTTCAAGCCTGCCGAAATTTGGTTTGCATTGGGTAACGAGTCTCAGTTTCCGACTGGGTTCAATTCAGGTTCGTCATAGAATCCACGGAAGTGAACCCACTTTGTATTGTCTACCTGATTTGAACTGTCAAATCTAAATTCTTGAATTGGAGAAGTGTCTATGGCAGCTGTATCTCTAAGCGTCTCTACCGTGAAGCCCCTGGGCGATCGCGTATTTGTAAAAGTCAGCGCATCTGAAGAAAAAACCGCTGGTGGCATTCTGCTTCCCGATACTGCAAAGGAGAAGCCCCAAGTTGGTGAAATCGCTGCAGTTGGCCCTGGCAAGCGCAACGATGATGGCTCTCGCCAAGCACCCGAAGTCCAAGTGGGCGACAAGGTTCTCTACTCCAAATACGCCGGAACCGACATCAAGCTCGGTGGCGACGAGTACGTTCTGCTGTCCGAGAAGGACATCCTGGCTGTAGTTAGCTAATTTCCATTAGCACACCTAGCTCTAAACCCAAATTGAAACCGAGAACTCAACAACACTGAAGAGGTACTATGGCTAAGCGCATTGTTTACAACGAAAACGCTCGTCGTGCCCTGGAAAAGGGAATGGACATTCTGGCTGAAGCGGTTGCAGTCACCCTCGGCCCCAAAGGGCGAAACGTCGTTCTAGAGAAGAAGTTCGGTGCACCTCAAATCGTGAACGACGGCGTCACCATTGCGAAGGAAATTGAACTCGAAGATCACATCGAGAACACAGGTGTTTCCCTGATTCGTCAGGCAGCATCCAAGACCAACGACGCAGCGGGTGACGGAACCACCACCGCAACCGTTCTAGCACACGCCATCGTCAAAGAAGGTCTGCGGAACGTGGCTGCAGGTGCAAACGCCATCTCCCTGAAGCGCGGTATCGACAAAGCAACCGGATTCCTGGTTGACCAAATTGCTAGCCACGCTCGTCCGGTTGAAGATTCCAAGGCGATCGCTCAGGTCGGTTCTATCTCCGCAGGCAACGACGACGAAGTTGGCGCGATGATCGCTGAGGCGATGGACAAAGTTGGTCGTGAAGGCGTGATCTCCCTGGAAGAAGGGAAGTCCATGACCACCGAACTCGAAGTCACCGAGGGGATGCGCTTTGATAAGGGCTATATCTCTCCCTACTTCGCCACCGATACCGAGCGCATGGAAGCGGTTCTGGACGAGCCGTTCATCCTGCTCACCGACAAGAAGATTGCATTGGTTCAAGACCTCGTTCCCGTTCTAGAGCAGGTTGCACGCGCAAGCCGTCCTCTGCTGATCATCGCAGAAGACATCGAGAAAGAGGCTCTCGCAACCTTGGTGGTTAACCGTCTGCGCGGTGTTCTGAATGTTGCGGCTGTTAAAGCTCCTGGCTTTGGCGATCGCCGGAAGGCCATGCTGCAAGACATCGCGGTTCTGACGGGCGGTCAGGTGATCACCGAAGATGCGGGTCTGAAGATCGATAGCGTCAAGATGGATATGCTCGGTAAGGCTCGCCGCGTCACCATCACCAAAGACACTACCACCATTGTTGCCGAAGGGAACGAGGCTGAAGTCAAGGCACGCTGCGAACAGATTCGTCGTCAGATTGAAGAGACCGATTCCAGCTACGACAAAGAGAAGCTGCAAGAGCGCTTGGCGAAGCTGTCCGGTGGTGTTGCCGTAATCAAAGTGGGTGCGGCAACCGAAACCGAAATGAAGGATCGCAAACTGCGCCTGGAAGATGCCATCAACGCAACCAAGGCTGCCGTTGAAGAGGGGATCGTTCCCGGTGGGGGTACCACCCTGGCTCACCTCGCGCCTCAGCTCCAAGACTGGGCAAACTCCAGCTTGTCCGGTGAAGAGTTGATCGGTGCTAGCATCGTGGCTCGTGCCCTGACCGCTCCTCTGAAGCGCATTGCTGAGAACGCAGGCCAAAACGGCGCTGTAATCGCTGAGCGCGTGAAAGAGAAAGAGTTCAACGTCGGCTACAACGCAGCTAACAACGAGTTCGTTGATATGTTTGCGGCTGGTATTGTTGACCCTGCGAAGGTAACCCGTTCCGCTCTGCAAAACGCGGCGTCCATCGCCGGAATGGTTTTGACCACCGAGTGCATCGTAGTAGACAAGCCTGAGCCTAAGGAAGCGGCTGGTGCGGGTGCTGGCGCTGGTATGGGCGGCGACTTTGACTACTAAGGTCTAGACGGTAGAGTTCTCTCTACTCCTGATGTGAATTGAGTTGGCGATCGCTTCTCCAAGAGGGGCGATCGCTTTTCTATGAAGACCAAGACCGTCCCCAGATGGTGAACTCGATATGAACCGGATCAATGGATGCATAATGTGTCACTGATTTGTAGATTCTATAAACATTGAAACGCTTATTCTTAAAACGTAAAATTGATGCTGGTGTCAGCATGGAAATGTAAGAGTATTACGTAAAATCCCTTTGGCCATCAACCAATGAAGAGCCTAGACGTAGGCCGTCTAGCAATTCCTTTAGAGAAATTATCGATCGCCTCAATAGACATTGTCCTTGGGAATCAATAGCTCCAATTTTTAATGGATTTAGACGCTAAAACTCTTGAGACGTGAGCTTTCTCGCGTATAGACTGAGTTTGTAGACGCTTTGTTTCCGTTGAGTATAAACATTGCTTTTCCTTAATACTTTCTTTATCTTTTTTGTGAAGTCTTGATCCTAGTTATGTATTTCAAAAAGTCTTCTAAAAATAAAAACTTGAGGTATTTAAGAGATCTTTAATAAGAAAGATTGCTCGAATTCAAAGAGAAAGCTAAGAGAAATTGAAGAATAAAATGTACTAGAAATTGTCTTCGATGCCTCAAACGATGGATAGATAACCCTTTGAGGAAACCATAGCCTGAAAAGGGCGATCGCTATAGTGACGGCATGGCATTGTGTGTCCGCTATGCAAGCTTTACAAGGTTGTTATGTCCTCGTGTTAGATCATCAGTCTGAAGACACTGAGCAATTACAGAGTCTTCTCAGACGGTTGCGCTGTTCGTGCGTGGTTATCAATACCGCCGAGCAGTTGCTTAACGTTGCAACGAAAGCCGTACCCTATCTCGTCATCGTTGGCGGAGATCAGCAGATGTGGTCGCCGGGGCTGGTCGAGCAGTTGCATTGGGTGAAAGGAGCCTACCGTTCAACGATTTTGGCGCTGACCGATCACCACGCTCCTAGTTGGCTACCCCAAGAGGAAAATCCTGGTTTCGATGGATTTTTGGTCAAGCCTCTGAGTAGCGATGTCTTAAGCTCTGTGATTGAGTCGGCACGGGTGCGCCATAACTATGCGGTCTGCCCGGAAGCCGTTTAGGGCAGATGTCCGACTGGTTGATGCGAGTTGGCGATCAGCATTGGCTAAGCTAGCTGGCAACAGCTATACAAGCCGTCAATCAAGCAAATTTACCTTGGGTGGTGAAATATCCGCTCTTGCCGGAGGCTGGCTGTACCGCCGACAATGAAAGTATGGGAAGGCTGGCTATAGGCAGACTGAACAGATGCAGCGTTCCTGATGTTGACCTATTCTCAGTGCCTCAGAGCAATCCTCTATGCAATTGGCTCCCATTTATCCGTTATTGCACCAAGTTTTAAAGCCTGCGTTTCCAAGTTGTCTTTGGACAGGGTGCTCAAAATCCCCCACGATCGCCCTCACCTTTGACGATGGCCCCCACCCCGACTACACCGAACCGCTCCTCCAGGTTCTCGATCGGCATGGCGTGACGGCCAGTTTTTTTTGGCTCGGTGCAAATGCAGACCATGCTCCCCATGTGGCTCGACAGGTGTTTGAGCGCGGGCACTGGGTTGGGTTGCACGGATATCGCCATGATTCCTTCCCCCAACTGTCCCTGAGAGACCTCCGCCGCAGTTTGAACCGCAACCAAAAGGCGATCGCCCAAGCTTGCGGTCTGGACTTGCCCTATGTGCGCCAACAGGTGCGCGATGTGCGTCCGCCTAACGGTCTTTTCACACCGCAAATTCTTCAACACTTGGAACGCTGGAACTATCGCCCGGTGATGTGGAGCGTCGTGCCTGAAGATTGGGTGTCGCCAGGAGTGAAGGTTGCCTCGGATCGGATTGTGCAGCAGGTGGGTAACGGCTCCTTGATCGTCTTACACGATGGCTATCACGGGGGACGAGATGTGGCGGCGATCGCTGATCATGTGATTCCCCGACTCCAAGATCAGGGATACTCGTTCGTTACCATAAACGACTTTTGGCACGTTCATCCGATGGCTGAGAGCCGATAATCCGGTATCCGCTATTCGGTTTTACCGTTCGATAGGGTGACGTACTCCCGACACCGATGCAAACATACGGTGCGGGCTTCTCCCACCGGAAGTGTTCTACCACTGGTTACCGGGTTCGAGCTTTTTATAGTGAGGAAGACGCCCAGCCCCACTGTTGACAATTTTTTCCACCAAGGAGGTTTGCTGTGCTGTTTCAAAAATGCTCTCTATTGCAACCTTGGAAACGGGAGACTTGCGGCCTAGGCCTACGGGTCGGTCAACTCCAGTTGTCGGTCGAAAGCGTACCTATCAGGGGAAATCAACCCTGCGATGCTTAGCCAATTATACCAGGCTGGCGGTTTGCTCGTCTCCCCTCTCCGCCGCCCCGCGATTGCTTGGCATAGCTGCAAGGGGGACTCGCAACCGCCCCGCTTTCATCCCGACACTCGCCTTCGGCAGAGTGCGGGGCTTTCACGGAGAAGCTAAAGGCTCGGAAATGCTGGGCTTGCTCTTCAATACGGCTAGCAAGGCGATCGCACACTAGGGTACAGAGTTCAAAACTCAGATCATCCGCCACGCTGTAGTAGGCAGAGGTGCCTTCGGTGCGGCGCGTCAGAATGCCAACTTGCAGCATTACCTTCAAGTGTTTAGACACGTTCGCCTGACTGGTGGCGGTGGCGTCAACCAATTCCTGAACACATTTTTCTCCGCCACGGAGCAAATTTAGGATGCGCAGTCGCATCGGTTCGGCTAACACATCAAAATACTCAGCAACTTGCTGAAGAACCTCAAATGGCACTGAATCAGAGAGTGACATGCCGGGGTAGGAGTGAAATAAGGGAGTAACGAAACACACTTGAATGCTAACTAAGACTATACCAGTCGGACTATAAATAGCGATGCAGTAATCTATGGCGTGGTGAGTTTCGGTTGAAATCACGGACGGGGTCGATGACAATGGAAGCGTTTTCCATTCCTGTCTCGTTTAGGGTTCCCGTTAACGTGCTTATATTAACGTTATTCTGAGACTGCTCAATGTTCTGCGATCGCTGTAGAGCCGAGACGATTTGCTCGTTCTTGCGGTTGGCTCTCGGACTTCATTTCTGATTTCAACCATGTCAACCTATTCCAATGGGCGCATTCTGCTGTTTGTCGTTGGACTTTTGACTGTTCTCGCCTATATACTTCTAATTCCGACGATCATGAATCCTAGTTCTGTTCCAGTTGCGTTACTGACTGAACCTTTTTTGCAAGCACCGACCCTGTCATCGGTGAACGTGGTTTGGTTCACTGAGTTTGAAGGAACTGACCATTGGGTGGACTATGGCGACGGGTTTAACCAGCGGGCGATCGCTACTACACGTAAACTCAGCCGGATGCGCGAGGATGCAAGGTCTAAGGTGGGTCAGCAGGTGGAGGAAGGCCAGGTGTTTACTACACCGACCGATCGGGCGATCTGGCGGCATGAGGCCATCGTAAGCAATCTTCCCGCTGGTGTGCGGCTTCCCTACCGAGTTGTGAGTCAAGACGGAAGGGCGATCGCCCAAAGTGCCGATTACACGCTGACGGCTGCACCTCCCCAAGGTAGTCCCCTCAAAATTTTGCTCACCTCCGATCACCAACTGATGCCGATGACGGCGGCCAATCTGCAAAAGGTGGCCGAAACGGTCGGATCCGTGGATGCGGTCTTGATGGCAGGCGACTTAGTCAATGTGCCCGATCGCGCGTCGGAATGGTTTGATGATAATCGCGGTGGCGCGTTTTTTCCGGTACTCCAGGGACGGGCGAACTATGCCCTGGAAAAAGAGGGGACAACCACTCGCTATCGGGGTGGAGCCTTGATTCAAACGGCTCCGCTGTTTCCTACGGTCGGCAATCATGAAGTCATGGGACGCTTCTCCACCGACGCCGAATTAAATGATCAGTTCAACGATCCGTATCCCAAACGGGCGGCCGAAATTCTCTACAGCAAGCAGGCTTTAGTCGATCTGGATTCCGACCAAAAGGCCGAATGGATCAAAAATAATTCCTTCAATGTCGATTCGTTCCGCGAGATCTTTACCCTGCCCAATGACAATCCAGAGCAGCACTACTATGCGGTCACTTTTGGGGATATTCGCCTGGTGGTGCTCTACGCAACGAACATTTGGCGATCGCCCAGCCTGGAACCGAATACGCGCGGACGCTACCGGGAACGGGATCAAGATTTAGCCAATCCCGCACAGTGGGGCTATGGTCAGCACATCTTTGAACCGATTGGCAAAGGTAGTCCCCAGTATGAGTGGCTAGAGCAAGAATTGAACAGCACCGAATTTCGGCAGGCTCCGTACAAAATTGTGATGTTTCACCATCCGCCCCACACCCTAGGGGATAACATCGTTCCGGCCTACACCGACCCGGTACAAGTGGTGGAGCGCTTTGCGGATGGCACGATCAAATCGATTCGCTATGAGTATCCCAAAGCAAAAGACTACCTTGTGCGGGATGTGGTGCCCCTGTTGGAGGCTGCTGGAGTGCAGCTTGTCCATGTGGGACATAGTCATGTCTGGAATCGGTTTCAGAGCGCTGCCGGAACCCACTACCTAGAAACGTCGAATGTGGGCAATACCTACGGGGCATTTCTCACCCCCGATCAACGTCGCCCCATTCCCATTGGGTTTCAGGAAGACTATACGGCCTTTGGCGACCCCAATGGACTGGTTCCTATTGTGCCGACGATCGCCCCCCTCTTGGATGAGTCAGGGCAACCCCTGCCCTACGTTGCCAGCAATGATATTTCCGTGTTCAGCATCTTGGATACGGGCACGGGAACGGTGAGCAGCTACCGATTTGATACGCGTCAACCCGATGCCCCCGTGGTGAAGTTCGACGAGTTTTCGTTGCAGCGTTAGTTCCCTTTAGGCGATCGCCCCATGTCCTTATTTATCTCAAAACTCCTACCCTTGTTTGTCTATCCCCTGGGTTTGGGATGTGTGCTGATTGTGGTGGCTCTGGTGACGATGTGGAAAAAGCCCCGCTGGGCGGCGATTAGCCTTATCCTGGCGTTACTGGTGCTGGGGTTGGGGGGCAATGGCTGGGTCACCACCCAGTGGGTGCGATCACTCGAACAGCAGTATCGCCCCCTAGCGGAAATCCCAGAGGCGGAGGCGATCGTGGTGTTGGGTGGGGCGACCCATCCCTGGATTCCGCCGCGCCCGTGGGTGGAGGTGATGGAATCGGGCGATCGCCCCCTGTACGCGGCTCGCCTATATCGCCAGAAAAAGGCTCCCCTCGTGATTTTGAGCGGAGGCCGGGTGGATTGGTATGGCAAACAACGGCCAGAATCCAGCGATATGGCGGAACTCATGGAAACCATGGGGGTTCCAGCAACGGCGATTGTCGAAGAACCGGATTCGCTGAACACTTACGAGAATGCGGTTAACGTTAAAAAAATCCTGGATCAGCGCAGCATCAAGCACATCTTGCTGGTGACCTCCGCCATGCACATGCCGCGATCGCTCAAGATTTTTCAGAAACAGGGCATAGAGGCCATTCCTGCCCCCACGGATTTCCTCATTCCCGATCCGGTGGATGATGCCCGAGAAATCTCCTTTGAGGCTCGGTTGCTGGATAGTTTGCCATCCTCGAAATATCTAGAGCAAACCACTCAGGCGATCAAAGAGCACATTGGTTACGTGATCTATGCCCTACGGGGATGGCTATAACGCAAAAGCGATCGCCCACGAGCGAGTATCTGTTTAGCGTGAGGGAAAGGATACAGGTTTGAGCACCATAGCTTCAGCTACCTGATCGATGAACGATTCGAGATCGTTCATAAAAAAAGGGAGGCACTGCCTCCCCGGGGATCTTGAACTCGTCACGAACAAAACCTACGGATCAAAGCCTTACATTAAGCCGATTTGAGATAAGATGCCTTGACCAGTCAAAAGCTCAGTCGCGAGACCAATAACGAAACCCATCATAGCTAGACGGCCATTCCAGGTTTCCGCGAACTTCGTGAAGCCAAACTTGGTATCTTGGTTTTCCATAGCGTTGTAATCCTCGTGTTCTGGTAGCGTTTTAACTATTAAGAAAGGTAACACAAGTTTTTCAAAATTAGCAATACTTCTTAATGCATAGATGCTCCAGTGTATGCATTAAGATGCCTCTATGGTGAGATCGCCCCTGAACTTAGGTTTGGATAACGGATTGTTGGCTTGTTCGGCATCAAAATCCCTTGTCCAAGCATTGGGGTCAGGACTTACGCACTACGTGCGGCGTCCTGAGTCTTGTAGGCGATTTTGCGCGGGTGTAACCCGCGCAAAATCGCCCAATTGCGTAAGTCTTGGGGGAGTAAAGATGAGAGAGAGCATCGCTAGCTGGATTGACAGGTTGGACAATAGTAGCAGCGTCGTCCAGATACCGTGTCTTTTAGGATTGTGGTGCCGCAGCGGAAGCATGGTCGACCGTCGCGGTAAAAGACCCAGTGACGGTACTCCCAGCGTTTTTTGCCTTGCGATCGCAACTCAGAGGCGATCGCCAAATCGTTGGTAATTCCCCCCGTTTCGTAGGATTGGCGGGTGAGGGCGATCGCGGCTTGGGCGAGATTGGTCAACTGGTGCTCAGAACAGTCGCAGGGACGGTGAAGGGGATGAATTCCAGCCATAAATAGCACCTCGCTCCGCAAGTAGTTTCCTAAGCCGCAGAGAAACTGCTGGTCTAGCAGCAAGGCCGCCAGTCGTCGTCGCCGGAATTTGGGAGACTGGACCTGCGCGGCGACGGTTTCGAATGGGGTGTCATCGTCCAGAACATCTGGCCCTAGCTTGCTGAGGAAAGGGTGCTGGGCAATTTCTAGGTCATCTAAGACTTCGATATCCGACGCACTGTAAAGCAGTGCCGATTTCTTAGCGGTGTGAATGGCCAGCCGGAGTTGGCGCTGGGTAGTCGGAAGCTGACGCGCCTTGCGAATCATCCATTTGCCGTAGAGCTGATTGTGGCTGTAGATCGACAATCCATTATCAAACTGGGTCAGGAGCGCCTTTCCCCTCGGCTTCACTGCGGTCACGATCCGACCTGTCAGTTGGGATTCGTAGATTTTGAGATGTTCAAACGCAAAAAAGACCTCGTCCACGGGTTGGTAGGTGATCGCCCGGGCGATCGCATCCGCAGACTGACGAATTTCGGGACCTTCGGGCATAGAATCTTACAGAACGCCCTTCGAGCTGGGAATCGTGTGGGCTCGACGCGGATCAATTTCAAGCGCCATCCGCATCGCCCGAGCAAACGCCTTAAAGGTCGCTTCAATGATGTGATGGGAGTTAATGCCGTCCAGTTGACGAATGTGGAGCGTCATTTGACTGTGGTTCACAACGGCCACGAAAAACTCTCGAACGAGCTGAGTATCGTAAGTTCCGACCCGCTCAGTCGGAATTTGCAGGCCGTAGCTGAGATGGGGTCGTCCAGAAAAATCGAGGCTCACTTGCACCAACGCTTCATCCAACGGTGCGACAAAGTGACCAAAGCGGACAATGCCTTTGCGATCGCCCAAGGCTTGATGCAAGGCTTGACCTAGGGTAATGCCGACATCTTCATTGGTGTGGTGGTCATCAATTTCGATATCCCCCTTGGCTTTCACATCCAGATCAATTAACCCGTGGGAGGAGATCTGGTGCAGCATGTGGTCCAGGAATGGAATCCCTGTCGTTGCTGTACAGTGCCCTTGTCCGTCCAAGTTGAGGCTTACATGAACCTCGGTCTCTTGGGTGGTGCGGCTAACGGATGCCGTTCTGGGTAGCAGCTCTAGCTCGTGAGGAAAACGCTGAGGCTGAATTTGGCGATCGCGAGTCTGCATATACAAAAACGAGAATGAAAGGCAGTCTCATTCTCGCATAGGTTGAATTAATTCGGCGTAGCCATGGTTCAGCCTTGGAAAAGGGAACCTTACATTCCCATAATTTCGTAACCCGAGTCCACGTAAAGGATCTGTCCGGTGATGCCGCTGGACAGGTCACTACATAAAAACGCTGCCGTATTGCCCACTTCTATTTGAGTCACCGTACGACGAAGCGGAGCCGTGTTCTCAACATGGTGGATCATATCCAAAATGCCGCCTACAGCCGAAGATGCTAGGGTGCGAATTGGGCCTGCGGAGATGGCGTTTACGCGAATATTGTGGGGGCCTAGCTCTGAGGCTAGATAGCGCACATTCATTTCTAGAGCCGATTTGGCAATGCCCATGACGTTGTAGTTGGGAATAACCTTAACGCCGCCTAGGTAGGTTAGGGTAACGACGCTGCCGCCCTCGGTCATTAACGGCTTTGCTCCCTTGCACAGTTGGAGCAGGGAGTAGGCGCTAATATCCAACGCTGTCATAAAGCCTTCGCGCGACGTATCGCTAAATTCACCTGATAAATCTTCTTTATTCGCAAATGCTAGGCAGTGAATGACGATGTCGAGGCGACCCCACTTATCCTTGATCTCGCTGAACACTGCGTCAACCTGTGCATCATCCTGAACGTTGCAAGGTAGGAACAGTGAGGGTTGGAGCGGCTCAGCCAGCTCTGCCACTTTCTTCTCAAAACGCCCTTTATCGTCTGGAAGATAGGTAATGCCAAGGTTTGCACCTGCCTTGTGGAGTTGCTGGGCAATGCCCCATGCAATTGAGCGATTATTGGCAATCCCTGTAACCAGAGCGTTTTTTCCGGTTAGATCCAGCATAAAACCCCTAAAATGAAACAAATCAACGAGCGCCTAAACACATTGTCAGGCTGCCATTAGGAGAATACTGAAAAAAGGGGACACATAGGAAGAGGCAAAAATGCGACTTTACAGCCATTGTGTAACAACGGGTACAATTTTTGTGCCCCAAGTTACGTTTTAGTGTAGAGTCAGTGTTTTTCTTCCGTGCGAGCACTGGACTTTACTCTATACAATTGGGTCAGTCTTGGGGTAACTGGGAAGGGCAAGGGGTATGGTTGTGACGCAAGACAAGCCACTGGCAAGCGTTTTTAGACAAATTGGCGGTAGTGCATTTCCACCGATGGTGGAAACCTTTGAGCGAGGAAAGACGATCTTCTTCCCTGGCGATCCGGCAGAGCGAGTGTATTTCCTCCTCAGCGGAGCCGTCAAGTTATCGAGGGTATACGAGGCTGGGGAGGAAATAACGGTAGCCCTCTTGCGCGAGAATAGCGTGTTTGGCGTTCTGTCTCTAATTACGGGGAATCGATCTGATCGGTTCTACCATGCGGTTGCGTTTACCCCGGTCGAGCTTTTATCGTTGCCGATTGAGCAGGTCGAAAAGGCATTCTACGAGCATCCGGAGCTTTCGATGGTGATGCTACGGGGGCTTTCCTCTCGCATTCTCCAAACGGAGATGATGATTGAAACCCTGGCGCATCGGGATATGGGATCTCGGCTCGTCAGCTTTTTACTGATTCTGTGCCGCGATTTTGGTGTTCCGAGCAGTGATGGAATCACCGTGGATTTGAAATTATCCCATCAGGCGATCGCCGAAGCCATCGGATCGACCCGTGTTACGGTCACGCGACTCCTGGGCGACTTGCGCCAAGAAGGAATGATCTCTATCCATAAGAAAAAAATCACCGTTCACAACCCCGTTGCCCTGAGCCAGCAGTTTACCTAGGGGAACCCTGGGTCTGGTTTAATTAAGATTTGTTTGCTTACTATCTGGATGGTGCGCTTTCCGTCGGTGATTTGCCGTCAACCAACTTCAGAATGGAGTAGGCTATATCTGAATCGGCGGTATAGTGACTGATGACCACTGGGGTTGTCCTGATTGCAGCAATTTTAGTGTTGGGGGGTGTGATTGCGACGTTGGGCGATCGCATCGGTATGCGCGTGGGTAAAGCACGGCTAAGCTTGTTCAACCTGCGCCCGCGTCAGACGGCAACCCTGATTAGTATTTTGACCGGGGGGATCATTTCCACGTCTACCCTCGCCATCTTGTTCTTGATTGATGATCAGTTGCGAACGGGTGTGTTTGAGCTAGAAGAGATTCAGACTGAACTGGAAACGGCAAAGCTCGATCTGGAATCCACTCGGGATGAAAAAGATCAAATTGAAGTAGACCTGGAACAAGCTCAAGAACAGGAGAAAACGGTTCAGCGGCGACTACGAGATGCTAACGATTCCCTGGCAATTGCCCTTCAGCGTCAGCAAACGACCGAAGCGCAGTT
>JACYMB010000113.1 GCA_015272205.1 Synechococcales cyanobacterium T60_A2020_003
ATATCGCCAAAGGAACAGAGAATTACATCAGGACGCTGAGCCAGGGCGATCGCCTGATCGATCATCTCCGCAGCGGTGACACAGACCGGACAACCAGGGCCGTGGATCAGCGTCATGGAAGTAGGTAAAAGCTGATCTAAGCCAAATTTGACGATGCTGTGGGTTTGTCCACCACAGATCTCCATGATCGTCCACGGTTGAGTGGTGATCGAGGCGATCGCTTGGGCATAGTCACGGGCGATCGCCCCATCTCGGTATTCATCTACAAACTTCATAGAACGTTGGGTACAAAGAGAGTGTTAACCGTTGGGTAGTAATGCTGCGTAATGATTTAAACCAGAATCACACAATCTTTTTCAAGAGAAGAAGCGTGTTCAGCCGTAGAATCGGGGATGATCGGTTCTCCTAGGTAGATACCGAGCGATCGCGCCACCAAAACCATCATGTCATCCGGTTTCACGGGGTTTGAACATCGTTTTTCCCGATGGCATTGCTTAATACAAGGAATCACCTCATCGAGCGATCGGCTACAGACTTTGCCATTAGCCCACACCACCAGTTGATTGTAGTGTTCCGCCTCAATGAGCTGAATCGCCATCGTCCCAAAGGCATTGGCAAGAAGGCGATCGGAGGCAGACGGAGTCCCACTCCGCTGAATATGACCCAGCACCGTCGAACGGGTATCAATATCAGTCAGACCACAAAAGGTAGAGTTACCCGATGTACAGAGTTCCTGACTGCGGATTCGTAACTGTTCTGCGACGTAATCCCCAATATATTTTTCGCGTTTGCCTGCTGCTGTTCTCACCCCTTCCGATACGACTACAAGCGCAAACTTCCGTCCCTCTTGACGAAGGTGGCTAATATGCTCGCACATCGAGTCTAGAACGGTCGTGGTCACCGCCGGAACCAACTCTGGAATCAGGATAATATCCGCACCCCCTGCAATACCGCTATGGAGGGCTAAATGTCCTGCATCCCGTCCCATTGCCTGCACGATCATGATGCGATCGTGGCTGGCTGCCGTAAAGGTGAGGTCGTAAACAGCCGTAGTAACGGTGCTGATTGCGGTGTCAAATCCTAACGTCCGTTCTGTCAAGGGAACGTCGTTATCAATCGTTTTCGGGATTGCAACCAGATTCCAGCCTCCCCGTTGAGCTAAATCGTGGATGATATCGAGGCTACCGTCTCCGCCAATGGTAATAATCGCATCTAGACCGAGTTGTTGATAGCCACCGAGAATCTTTTCTGCGACCCCTTCTTGTTCAGGATGACCTCGACTCAGCGATCCCAGAATACTCCCACTGAGAAATTGGAGAATGTCCAATCCTTGCAGGAGACCCGGCATATCATAGCCGTGGGCACGAAGCTTCAAATCCTCCGGACGATAGCGTCCCTCATGGACTCCGATAAACCCATCCGTACCGTAGGGGATGCCATACATCTCCCATCCCTTTTGCGTCGCGCATTTCACGACGGCACGGATAGCTGCATTCAGCCCCGGACAATCTCCTCCGCTAGTCAGAATTCCAATTTTTTTTGATTGGCTCATAACGGCCTCCTAGAAATTGATCAGCCAAAAAAGTGAGAGATACCCACGGAATTACTCCATGTGGGGTGGTAGGTTTGAATCGCCTTCATGTAATGAACCCGCTCGAACTCGCTGGGGTTCGGACATTTGAGCTGACTCATAATACCGCGCATGTCTTGAACCGAGGCATAGTCGTTATCCTCCATCCAAACGCGCAGTTCCCGCTCTATCTCTCGCAGGTGATCAATTCCATGCCGCAGTAGCGCTCCCACAATGAGGGTAACGTTCGCACCAGCCATCAGCATTCGGACAACATCAGGGCCTTTTTGAATCCCCCCTGATGCTGCAAAGTCGGCGTTGATTCGTCCGTGGAGAATGGCAATCCAGCGCATGGGCAGACGCATATCGTAGGGAGTGCTCAACAGGACATGGGGATAGACATCCAGTTCCTCAATATCGATGTCGGGTTGGTAGAAGCGGTTAAAGAGTACTAAGCTGTTAGCTCCGGCTTCGGACAGGCGATTCGCCATGTACGCCAGGTTACTGAAATAGGGACTGAGCTTCACCGCCACAGGAATCGTCACCGCTGCTTTGACTGCTTGCAAGATGTCGATATACCGCTGCTCTACGCTGGAACCGATGATGTCGATATCGGTGGGGACAAAGTAGATGTTCAGTTCAAGGGCATCTGCGCCCGCTTGTTCGATTTGCCGCGCATAGTCTACCCATCCCCCCGGCGTAGACCCATTGAGGCTGGCAATGATTGGGATATCAACTAACTCTTTTGCCTTTTGGACATGCTGGAGATAGGCATCCGGCCCCACTGGGAAAAGATGGGGTTCCGGCATATAGGTCAGCGCTTCCGCAAAGCTTTCGGTGCCGTGCTCGATATAGTGGTGATGTTCCAACTGATCTTGGCGGATTTGTTCTTCAAACAGAGAGTGAAGAACGATCGCACCTGCGCCTGCATCCTCGAAGTGACGAATGTTTTTAAGATCCTCAGTTAGTGGAGCGGCGGCACCTACCACTAAAGGCGATCGCAGATTTAGACCGAGATAGGTCGTTGACAAATCCATGGCTACTCCTCCGTTGATGAATCATGGGATGGGGACTCGGAACGTTCAGCAAGATACTGGTAGAAGTGCCATCGAGTGCTGACGTTGTGTTTCGATTGCTCTAGAAATGCTTTCGCCTGTTCCGGATGGCTACGAGTGAGCATCTTGAAGCGATTCTCAGCATAGAGGTATTTTTCCAAGGGCATGTGGGGCGATCGCCCATCCAGTTGTAATGGATTTTTACCCTCATCCCGACGACGGGGATCGTAGCGATAGAGGAGCCACTGCCCCGATGCAACGGCGGCCTTTTGCTGCTGCATGCCAGTGGCCATATCGATACCGTGGGCAATGCAGTGGGAATAGGCAATGATCAACGAGGGACCATCGTAGGATTCGGCTTCGAGGAAGGCACGTACTGTGTGTTCATCTTTCGCGCCCATTGCCACACTGGCCACGTAAACATTGCCGTAGGTCATGGCGATGAGTCCCAAGTCTTTCTTCGACATGGGTTTACCCCCTGCCGCAAACTTGGCGATCGCCCCTAACGGTGTTGCCTTCGACATTTGGCCTCCGGTGTTGGAATAGACCTCCGTATCCAGCACCAGGATGTTGACATTGCGACCGCTGGCAATCACATGATCCAGCCCGCCATAGCCAATGTCATAGGCCCAGCCATCGCCACCGATGATCCAAACACTCTTCTTCACCAGATAGTCGGATAACGATAGGAGACTCTGGAGTTGATCACGGATCGCCTGATCGCCACTGAGTCGATCAATCTCGGTTTTAAGCAGATCTTTCAAGTGGGCGACGCGATCGCGCTGTTCAAAGATATCCGCTTCATCGGTTTGGGTCGCCGTGAGAATCGCGTTTGCCAGGTCGTGGTGCAGGGTAACGCCTTCGGTTTCAAAGGCAAGGTTACGGAGTAATTCCTGCGCCTGCTGCTGTTGTTTATCAATGGATACCCGGAAGCCTAAACCAAATTCAGCGTTATCTTCAAAGAGAGAGTTTGACCATGCTGGTCCCCGTCCTTCGGCGTTGTGAGTCCACGGTGTGGTGGGCAAGTTGCCGCCGTAGATGGAGGAACATCCCGTGGCGTTGGCCACCATCATGCGATCGCCAAAGAGTTGGGTTGCTAGCTTCAGGTAGGGCGTTTCGCCGCAGCCTCCGCACGCGCCAGAGAACTCAAATAGAGGCTCTTGCATTTGCTGATGGCTAATCTTGTGGAGATTGAGGCTATTGCGATCCGGATTTGGTAGGTTTAGGAAGAAATCCCAGTTCTGCCGCTCAGCCTCCCGCAGCGGTCGCTGATCCTCCATATTGATCGCTTTCAGTCTGGGTTCTTTGCGATTCTTCGCCGGACAGACCTCAACACAGAGACTACAGCCTGTGCAGTCTTCCGCCGCCACCTGGAGTGAAAACTGGAGTCCTGTCCAGGCGTGATCGCGGGCGTCGGTGTGCTTAAAGGTCTCTGGAGCATCGGCGAGTCGATCCGGCTCGTAGACCTTGGCGCGAATGACCCCGTGGGGACAGACGAGGACACATTTCGCACACTGCACACAAACCTCCGGATCCCAAACGGGAATCTCTTGGGCAATGTTGCGTTTTTCCCATTTGGACGTGCCCGTGGGATAGGTGCCATCGATGGGAAGGGCACTCACAGGCAGATCGTCCCCTTGACGCGCCATGATTTTACCCAGCACGTCCCGGACAAAGGTCGGAGCCGTTTCAGGGATCGTCCCCTGTTCCTCGCCGACTGAGAGTTCCGATGGGGGTAACGCTGTCGGAACAACTTCATATAGATGATCTAGGGTTTGGTCAACCGCTTTCAAGTTCATCTCAACCACGACCTCGCCCTTCTTGCTGTAGGTCTTGTGGATCATGCGCTTAATTTGGGCGATCGCCTCGTCACGGGGCAACACGCCCGCCAATGCAAAGAAGCAAACCTGCATGACCGTATTGATCCGTCCCCCCATCCCGGCGTCGCGGGCAACCTGAGAGGCATCCACCACGTAGACCTTAAGCTGTTTTTGAAGAATCTGATCCCGAAGCAAAGCGGGTAGATGTGTCCAGGTCTCTTCTGGCGAGTAGGGACTATTGATGAGGAAGGTTGCTCCCGGTTTTGCGGTTTCCAGAAGATTAAACTTATGGACAAATTCCCACTGATGGCAAGCGATGAAATTGGCACTGGTAATTAAATAGGTGGAGCGAATCGGCTGTGCGCCAAACCGCAGGTGCGAAATTGTCACGGAACCGGATTTCTTAGAGTCATAGACAAAGTAGCCCTGGGCGTAGTTGTCGGTATCTTCCCCAATAATCTTGATGGAGTTTTTGTTAGCGCCCACGGTTCCATCGGAGCCTAACCCATAGAAGAGAGCACGCACGACATTATCGGGTTCGATGCAAAGGCTAGGATCGTAGACTAACGAGGTATGGCTGACATCGTCGTTAATGCCGATGGTGAAATGATTTTTCGGTTTAGCGGCTTTGAGATTGTCAAAGACGGCGTTCACCATGGCAGGTGTAAATTCTTTAGAGGACAACCCGTAGCGTCCGCCCACAACCCGTACCGAGGCGCGATCGCCCTCCATCAGAGCATTGACCACATCTAAATAGAGCGGTTCGCCCGCACTTCCGGGTTCCTTGGTGCGATCTAGAACGGCGATCGCCTCCACGCTTTGGGGCAAGGCAGCCAGGAAACGAGGGATGTCTAGGGGACGATATAACCGCACCTTTAAGACGCCGACCTTTTCCCCTTGAGTATTCAGGTAATCCACGGTTTCATGTACGGTTTCACAGCCCGATCCCATCAGCACAATCACCCGTGTCGCATTGGGATCACCTTCGTATTCGTAGAGCTGATACTGGCGACCTGTGCGACGGGCGAACTCATCCATCGCGGCCTGCACGATGGCCGGACATGCTTCATAGTAGGGATTCACCGTTTCCCGCGCCTGGAAGTAGACATCGGGATTTTGTGCCGTACCGCGAAGCACGGGGCGATCGGGAGTGAGCGCCCGTGCCCGATGCGCCAGGATCAGAGACATGGGGATTAACGCCCGGAGATCGTCTTCCGAGAGGAGCCGAATTTTTTGAATTTCGTGGGAGGTGCGGAACCCGTCGAAGAAGTGGATAAAGGGCAGGCGAGACTCTAACGTGGCGCGAGTGGCGATCGCCGCAAAGTCCTGCGCTTCTTGAACCGAGGCGGAACACAGCATAGCTACGCCCGTACTACGGGCTGCCATCACATCGCTATGATCACCAAAGATCGAGAGAGCCTGTGCCGCCAGGGATCGCGCCGCAACGTGAAGCACCATCGGTGTGAGTTCACCCGCAATCTTGTAAAGATTGGGCAACATCAGGAGGAGTCCCTGGGAGGCGGTAAAGGTCGTTGTCAGCGATCCGGCTTGTAGCGCACCGTGAACCGCTCCGGCCACTCCAGCCTCACTTTGCAGTTGCACCACCGAGGGAACGGATCCCCAAAGGTTAGGCTGCTGTGCCGCAGACCACGCATCCGCCCACTCTCCCATGGGAGAAGCGGGGGTAATGGGATAGATGGCAACCACTTCACTTAGGCGATAGGCTACTCGTGCGACAGCCTCGTTACCATCTAAAGTCGCAAGTTGAGCCACTTTGGCCGAGGTTTGATCGATAGCTAGAGTCATAATGTTGCTCCGTTGAGAGATACAGGAGGACAACCTACATCAGGTATCGGAATAGATTCGTTTGATTGAACAAATGATTGAACAGAGATACTCTACTTTAGTGGAACTGGCCATTGGCGTCGTTACAACGCAGCACCCTATCTCGAAGTCTATTCAGTCGATACGTAAGTTGAGCAGAGGGGCGATCGCCCGTTTTGAATGCATTTAAATGTTAATAGATCGACACATTAAAAGATTGTGGTGGCATGGGTCTTACGACAAAGAACTGCCCTGATACATCTGCTTTCATTATCCGTGGATCTTCATGAAGATAGATCAGATCATTCGAGATTATTAGCACTGTTGAAATAATGTTGAAGTTGCGACCCGGATATTCTTTAAGATTTGCAAATCTCGATCGCGCAATGAACTCTCTTTGAACCACAGATATCGAGAGGGTGACAATCAAGATGTACCCAATGTCTGAATCATCTGAATATCCCGCAACGTTCGCTCTGCCTCCGCAGGATCAATCACACTCAGGGCAAAGCCAACATGAACAAGAACATAGTCACCAATTTGAGCCTCTGGCACATAGGCTAAACTCACCTCCTTCATCACGCCGCCAAAGCTCACGCGCCCTCGCCGTTGGAGTGCTGGATCGAATTCAGCATCGAGAGAGTGAGCATCCAGAACGGAAATATCAATCAATTTTCCAGGAACGGCTAAACACATACATGCTCCTCGTTTAGAACCATGAACGCTTGACATTCGGATCGTCGATGACGCGAGTTGGCTGAGAATCATTCAAGCCTCGCCATGCGGCTAGAATTTGTCCAGCAGCCAACCCTCCATCATTACTTGGAATCGTTGTTGACCAGTAGGGGACAAATCGATGTGCCCGCAGGGTTGTAATCGCCTGTTCTAGTAAAACTCGATTTTGAAAACAGCCACCGCTCAATACGACAGGGCACGGTATAGATAGACGATCAACCTGGGCATAATAGTCCTTCGCAAGATCAAGAATGATTTGAACTAGCGTATGGTGGACTTTTGCCGCGATCGCACGGGCTGACATCGACTGTTCTAGGTCGTGCAGAATCCCTAGGATCATCGGTCGCCAGTCGATCTGGATAGGAGATTGAGCCTCGTGGAGAAAATCGATGGGGTAGGGGGGATGGGTTCCTGGGGCGATCGCCCCTTCTAACCGCGATGCGGCCTGTCCCTCAAAGGTGTTGACTTGACATAGGTTCAACAGAGAAGCGATCGCATCAAATAAACGACCCATGCTGGAGGTTTGGGGACAATTCACTTGCCGATGGAGCATGGATCGCAGGGTATTGAGTTCGGCGGGTGAAAAGGCTTGGAGGGATGCCAAGTCAGTCCTTGCAAAGGCGGTATCGCCCAGACAAGCCATCAGTATCCCCAAGGCCGAGCGCCGAGGTTCCCGAGCGGCAGCATCTCCCCCCGGCAGCGGAAAGGGTTTAAGATGGGCAATGCGGTTAAATCCCGTAGGAGTGATTTCTAAACATTCCCCACCCCAAATGGTGCCGTCTTCACCGTACCCCGTGCCATCCCACGCGATCCCCAAGACCGGAGCCGATAAGCCATGCTCAACCATCACCGATAGGATATGGGCGTAATGGTGCTGAACACGAATTAACGGAACGTTCCATTGCGTGGCTAACATTTCTGCCCAGCGGGTTGATTGGTAGTCGGGATGGGCATCACAAGCGATCGCCGTGGGACGAGCCTGGTAGAGGTGTTGGAGATGGGCGATCGCCCCTTGGAATCGTTCAACCGTCTCTACAGTGTCTAAATCCCCCAGGTAATGGCTGAGAAAGATGTGATGCTGTTTAGAAAGGGCGATCGCACTTTTGAAGTGTCCCCCTACCGCGAGAACGCACGAGCATGATGGAGGAGACTGGGTTGCGTCGGCCCAACTGGAATGCTGAACTGGAAGCGGCGCATAGCCCCGTGCCCGTCTGAGGATACAGGGCTGATTCTGAACCACTTGCACAATCGAGTCATCAATAGGCGTAGCGATCGCCCGATTATGCACCAAAAAGAGATCGGCAATGTCTCCCAGCTTCTCCACCACTTGTCCCTCATCCGCCACAATGGGTTCGCCAGACCGATTGCCGCTGGTCGCAACAACGGGACTATAAAGTTCCCGAAGCAAAAGATGATGCAGAGGCGTATAGGGCAGCATCACGCCCAACCGAGACTGATGTGGCGCAACGGCAGGGGCGATCGCTGTTTCAGGATTTTCGTTGCGAGACAGCAGCACAATCGGAGCCTCGGCTGAGGTCAAGATCTTGGCATCCAGATCCGAAACGATACAGTCCTCCCGTATCCGTTCCACCGAGGGATACATCAAGGCAAGGGGTTTATCGGGACGGTGCTTGCGCTCTCGCAACCGTTGAACCGCCGCCTCGTTGCAGGCATCCACGATCAGATGAAATCCACCTAATCCTTTGAGCGCTAGAATCTGTCCACCTTGGATGGCCTCTACCGCACGCTTCAACGCCTCAGTTATGACTTCGTTTCCCGGTTGGGATTGGGGATTCAGGAGGCTTGCCCCTGAGGTATCCCACACATCCAACTGGGGGCCACAGTGGGCGCAGGCATTCGGTTGAGCATGGAAACGGCGATCGCCCGGATCTCGGTATTCAGCCGCGCAATCTGGACACATCGTAAAGGCGGCCATCGTGGTGTGCGGGCGATCGTAGGGCAGGGTAGTGAGGATGCTAAATCGGGGGCCACAGTGGGTGCAGTTGGTAAAGGGATAGCGGTAGCGACGGTTTTGGGGATCGGTAATATCCTGCTGACAGTCGGGACAGGTGGCGAGATCGGGCAGAATCAACACCGAGGGAGTTGTCGCAAAGATATCGTTGTCTGATTCGCGAATTTGAAACGTGGATTCTCCCTGCACGGGACACTCCTCGACCTGGATGTGATCGATAATCGCGTGGACAGGGGAATGGTGGTGGAGTTCGTGGATCAAGTCTTGCAGAACGTTGGCATCCCCTTCGGCTTCTAGAACAACACCCTGAGCGCTGTTGATGACCCATCCAGCTAGATTTAACCGAGTTGCCGTTTGGTAGACAAAGGGACGAAACCCCACGCCCTGTACTGTGCCTCCAATGATGAAACGCATTCGTTGAATGGGGGAGTCAGTTTGGACAGGGCGGGGGATGAGAGCAGTCATGATGTTGATGTCAGACGTGGGATAGAGGATGCCGTGGGGATCGGTGCTAATTAATCTGAGTTGCGAAGGTGTGATCTTGATCCGGGTGCGCGTGCGTAGGGGAAACGATCGCCAGTGGTGACGGAAGTTGGTTCATCAAATACTCGTACCAGGCCGCCATTCCCTGCCCTGTACGGGTCGAGATCTCAAATCGAGTGGCGTGGGGAGCCACTTTTTCGATACTGGCGATCGCCCGTGCCCGGTCAAATCCAGTTGCTTCAGCCAAATCTATTTTGGTGATTAAAACAACATCGGCAGATTTGAACAGCACCGGATATTTGAGGGGTTTATCCTCTCCTTCCGTCACCGACAGCAGCGCAACCCGCAGACCTTCACCCAAATCGTAAGCCGCCGGACAGACGAGGTTGCCGACGTTCTCGATGATCAGTACATTAAGCGCATCCAAATCGAGATGGGTGACGGCATGACGAATCATGGCTGCATCGAGGTGGCAAACGGTTCCGGTGGTGATTTGAATGGCGGGCAAGCCCACCTGTTGCAGACGCTGGGCATCGTTTTCAGTAGCGAGATCCCCCACAATCACCCCCATTCGCAAGGCCGAATCTGGAGTGGCGATCGCGCGATCGCGCCAATCCTGCTGCATCCGTTCGAGGAGTGCCGTCTTTCCGGCTCCCGGGGATGAGAGCAGGTTCATCACCAGGAGCTGTTTAGCCTGGAAGTGATCCCGGTTATGGGCAGCGATGTGATCGTTTTTTGCAAAGATAGACGCATGGAGATCAAGGGTTTGTTTGGGATGATCCCCATGATCATGCCCATGCTCTACGGTTAAGTTAGGATCACAGCCACAAGTTCCACACATTGTTAAGAGACCTCCAAGGACGCAATTTCAAGTTCTTTGCCCTGCAAAATGGCAGAGCTATAGTGCTGACAGCGGGGACATTGATAAACCCAGGGATCATCCGGTTCAAACGGCTGATTACACATCGCACAATCGCAAACTACAGGAAGCATTTCCATCGAAAAGTGAGCGCTTTCTGCCATCGTCCCTTTGACTGCAACATCAAACGCAAACTGCAATGCATCGGGCACAACTCCGGAAAGCTGCCCCACCCGCATATGAATACGATGGATTTTGTGGGCATGGTGTTGGTGGGCATAGTTCAGGGCGATCGCAATGGTCTCTTCCATCAAACTCAATTCATGCATGGGGATCACTCCGTTCACCGTTGAGAGGTTGCAATAGGTGACATTCTTTCTAGATGCGATCGCACTTTCTCCAACGCCACCGGGATCGCTCGTTCTACAGGTGTTGAAAACCGCTCCCCCAAAGCCGTATCCTTAATCCCAATCTGCACCCACCACGCATCCGGCGCACATCCATAGAGAGACCGAGCCAACGACAGCAATCCAGAGGGAGTCGCATAATGGCTGACGATGAGCTCATGCTCCATCGAATAAACGGGAGTAACGCTGACCTCTCCAGCCGGAAGATCCCAACTCGCGTCGACAAAGAAAGCCATATCCACCTGAGATAGAGAATCCGCTAGTTCCGGCGTAAGCTGATGGGGGGCGATCGCCCCTACACCAGGAAACTGCCAGGTTTCAACGATTTCAGCGATTGTAGTTCCCACTCCATCATCCCCTCGCAACCGATTACCGTAGCCAATCACTAACGCTCTCATCACCATGCACTCTCTAAATCCATTTAAGCTGTCCAGCGATATCTACTTTTAATCTACGCAATTTGACTGTCCTTCACAAAAAACAATCAAAAGGTTTAAGAATTTACGTATAGAAACTTTGCGATCGCCGAGAAAATGTAGCGATTAAAACAATAACTTTTCTATGAGAAGATGCCAAAAAGTGAGATGTGATTCGTTTGGGTCAAGTCGTTCTTTTAGATAAGAACGGTTACATCGAGCAAGAGACTAACGCGATAAACATATTCGATCAAGTTAAGAAATAATGAAACCTAAACGAATGCGTTTGATCTAGCCCGAAAATAGGGTTAAATAAAATAGTAGTGATTCATTTGTGCCAGGATCTAAGGTTGTCCGTGTCGTATTCTGAGATTTTGTGCTGATAGTCCTTCGGAAAAACCTAGAGCTCTCCAGTTCACGTCCTTCATATTTAGTCCTTAAGCACAAAAGAGTCTAGATACCGTCAGTTACTGTCGATTGTGATCTTGGAGTATTGTTCTGGTGTCTTAAAGACAATATTTTTGTTGTTAAAATCTTCTGGGTTGGTTGTCGATTTCTTTAAAGAGTTTTATCATCCTTAAATTTAGAAAGCTGTGACGTTTAGAGAGTTTAGAATATCGCATGGTTGCATACAGGGTTGCATAACGGTATGACACCCAGTGGATAGACTCTCTTAAGGTATTGCGAATCCCTAACATTTGAGAGGAGGTGTAGATGGAGTCATCACCTGGTATAACCACAAAGCCCCCAAGGTCTTCAGAGCATCCAAGTGGCGATCGTCGCTTTAAGATGTTAGAGGCCACTATGAAGCGCTTACAATATCGATCCGATGCGCTGATTGAGGTATTGCACTCGGCTCAGGGGCTTTTTGGGTATCTCGAAGAAGATCTGTTGCTCTACATTGCACATAGTCTGAAGCTTCCGGCCAGTCAGGTTTATGGCGTTGCCAGCTTCTATCATTTCTTCTCCCTGAAACAGAAGGGAGCCCATACCTGTGTCATTTGTACGGGTACAGCCTGCTACGTCAAAGGAGCAGCCCAAATCTTAGAAGCTGTAGAGCAGAAAGCAGGGATTCAGGCCGGAGAGACAACGGCAAACAAACAGTTTTCCCTTGGAACGGCTCGATGCTTGGGAGCCTGTGGCAGTGCGCCTGTGGTGGTTATCGATGACACCGTAGAAGGCATGCAAACCCCAGAATCAACTCTTCAACGGATTGCGGAGTATCTTTCAGATGGAACTTAGTGAACTACGTGAGATTGCAAACCAAACCAAACAACAACGGCGGAAAACCCAAATTCGATGTTGCACGGTGGGGGGATGTCGTTCTGCCCAATCTGTAGCGGTGAAAGAACGATTAGAAGAAGCCGTGACCGATGCAGGGCTGGGTGACAGTGTAGACGTGTGTAGTGTCGGGTGTATGGGGTTGTGCAGTCAGGGGCCTCTGGTGTCCGTGGAATCGGAAGGCGCAGAGGGAGTGCTCTATACTCAGGTGCGCCCAGAGCAGGCTGGACTCGTGGTTGCTACGCTTGACTCGTCTACGTCTCAGGGTGAAGAGAATGGTTTGGTCATAGGCGATCGCTCCCATCCTTTCTTTACTCGCCAGTATCCCATCGTGCTGGAAAATAGCGGCAAAATAGATCCGGAATCGATCGAAGACTACATTGCGGCAGACGGGTATCAAGCCCTTTTCCGGGTTCTACGGGAAATGACGCCCAAAGAGGTCATAGATACCATTACGCAAAGTGGACTGCGAGGCCGAGGAGGCGCAGGCTATCCCACCGGGTTAAAATGGGCAACCGTCGCTAAAATGCCGCCCGGTCAGAAGTATGTGGTCTGTAACGCCGACGAGGGTGATCCCGGCGCTTTCATGGATCGGAGTGTGTTAGAGAGCGATCCCCATCGAGTTCTAGAAGGAATGGCGATCGCGGCCTATGCAGTCGGAGCCGATCAAGGCTATATCTACGTGCGTGGTGAATATCCCCTAGCCATTGAGCATTTGAAAAAAGCGATCCAGCAATCGCGGCGCTATGGTCTCTTGGGTAGCCAGATCTTTGATTCTCCGTTCAACGTTCGCATTGATATTCGCATTGGGGCTGGAGCCTTTGTATGTGGCGAGGAAACGGCCTTAATCGCATCGATTGAAGGTAAGCGCGGTGTTCCTCGGCCTCGGCCTCCCTACCCCGCCGAATCCGGGCTTTGGGGCTGTCCGACCCTGATCAACAACGTAGAAACCTACGCCAATATTGCTCCGATTATCCGAAAAGGTGCAGATTGGTTTGCATCCATTGGCACGGAAAAGAGCAAAGGCACAAAGGTGTTCTCTCTAGCGGGCAAAGTTGAGAATACGGGACTCATTGAAGTTCCAATGGGCACGTCATTACGAGACATTGTGGAAGTCATGGGCGGGGGGGTTCCCAATGGCGGCATGGTTAAGGCCGTGCAGACGGGAGGCCCCTCTGGTGGCTGTGTTCCTGCCTCCGAAATTGATACCCCTGTGGACTATGAATCCCTGGTGAAACTGGGTTCCATCATGGGATCGGGGGGCATGATCGTGATGGATGAAAACGACAACATGGTCGATGTGGCACGGTTCTTCATGGAATTCTGCATGGATGAATCCTGCGGGAAATGTATTCCTTGTCGTGCAGGGACGGTACAACTCTATCGCCTTTTGACCAAAATTCGGGATGGACAGGCCACCTCAGCCGATTTAGAGCAGCTTGAGACTCTGTGCGATCTGGTCAAACAAACCAGTCTCTGTGGGTTGGGACAATCGGCACCGAATCCAGTTCTGAGTACCTTGCGCTATTTCCAACAGGAGTATTTGGATCAGGTGAAAACATCCTAACGAGTTTGCTGTTTAAACAAACGCTTGTAGGGAGAATGGAGGACACTATGTTTCACAAAATCGTAGCGGCGGTTGATTTATCTCCGGTGAGCGATTCCATTGTGGAACGAGCGCTCTTTTTGGCAAAGGTCTCTCATGCTCAACTGGCTCTCTTTTATCTGTTTTCTCTGGAAGAGGAGTCTAATCTGGAGGCGCTCAAGCTCAATACCCTGGAGGAGTGTTCCTACGGTCAGGGCGAGGGCATGAAGTGCTACAGAGGCCATCCTACAGCGGATATCCCGTCTGCAGTTGACAGTCTACCGCTCAATTTTTTGCAGACGCATATTAAACATGCATCGGTAGAACACGTAAATGCGGAGTTCTATATCTGTGTTGGCAATCAAGCGGGGTCATCCATCTGTGCCTTTGCCCAAGATTGGCAAGCCGATTTGATTGTATTAGGCCATCGTGGACGATCAGGATTAGCAGAACTATTGCTCGGTAGTGTGAGTAACTATGTGGTTCACCATGCGCCTTGCTCTGTCCACATTGTCAATCGTCAGGCGAAGTCTCCTGCAGAGCGATCGCCCTAAGTGAGCACTGCTTCTCGATAATTTCGACTATGGGTTAAATGGTGAAAACATGTCTGTCAAAACCCTCACGATTAATGACCAGTTAATTAGCGCCCATGAGAACGCTACGATCCTTGATGCGGCGAGGGAGGCGGGAATTGAAATCCCGACCCTGTGCCACGTTGAGGGGCTGTCGTTGATAGGGGCGTGCCGTTTGTGCTTAGTGGAAATTGGGGGAAGTCCTAAACTCCAAGCGGCCTGTGTTACGCAGGTTGCCGAAGGGATGGTCGTCCATACCCAGTCCGAACGTCTACAGTCCTACCGTCGCATGATCATCGAACTTCTCTTTGCCGAGGGTAATCATGTGTGTTCGGTGTGTGTCTCGAACGGACATTGCGAGCTGCAAGATTTGGCGATCGCCCACGGCATGGATCATGTCCGGTTTGAATACCAGTATCCGGAACGATCCGTAGATCTCTCCCATGAAAACTTCGGACTAGACCACAATCGCTGTGTGCTGTGTACCCGCTGCGTTCGCGTGTGCGATGAGATTGAAGGAGCCCATACGTGGGATTTGGCCGGACGGGGACATAACGCCCACGTGATCACAGGCATGAATCAACCGTGGGGAGATGCCCAAAGCTGCACCTCTTGCGGCAAATGTGTAAACGCTTGTCCGACGGGAGCCATCTTCTACCGAGGATCGACCGTCGGTGAAATGGAGCACGATCGCGCCCAGTTGGAATTCATTATGACCGCTCAGCAAAAACGGCAGTGGGTTCGGTAACGTTCTCGGTATTGTCCACACGCTAAACCTAGACAGGAAACGTATTTCGAGGGAAGAGAGTTATGGCACGCATTCGGTTTGCAACAGTGTGGATGGGGGGCTGCTCCGGTTGCCACATGTCTTTTTTGGACTTAGATGAGTGGCTGATGGAACTCGCTCAACACGTTGATATTGTCTTTAGTCCCCTAGTGGACGTGAAGGAATATCCTGAAAACGTAGATGCGGTTCTCGTCGAAGGGGCGATCGCCAACGAGGAACACGTAGAGATGATTCGCACCGTGCGCGATCGTACTAAAATCCTAATTGCCTTTGGAGATTGTGCGATTACAGGCAACGTGACCGCTCTCCGCAATCCCTTGGGGGTGGCGGAACCTGTGCTTACCCGTTCCTATGTGGACAATGCAGATGTTAATCCGCAAATTCCCTATCATCCACCGATACTGCCTCCACTTGTCGATCGCGTCCAGCCCCTTCATGCCCTTGTCCCGGTCGATCTCTATTTGCCTGGATGTCCACCCCCTGCCGATCGGATCTTAGCTGCGATTGAACCCCTACTAGCAGGAACCGTTCCCCATCTCACGGGTAGAGATATCAAGTTTGGATAGAGGAGGGGAACTCCGTATGAAAGCGTCAGATATTATGACCAGCGACGTTATTACCATCCGAGGGATTGAGCCTGTAGGGAATGCGATCGCCCTGATGAAACAGCATCAGGTGCGATCGTTAATTGTTGATCGTCGCCATCCAGAGGACGCCTACGGAATCATCACCAAGACCGACATCATTACCCAGGTGGCTGCCCTTGGCAAAGATCCAAAGCTAGTGCGAGTCTACGAAGTGATGACTAAACCCTGCATCGTCGTGAATCCAGATTTGCAAGTTGAATACGTCGCTCGCCTCTTTGCCCAGCATCACATTCAGGCGGCTCCGGTCATTGCCGGGACTCTCTTAGGCGTGATTTCCATGACCGATATTCTCACCAAAGGTAGCTTTGCGGAACAGCCCTATCTTCAGCAACTCGATCAGGAGATTCAAGCGGCGATCGCCTACGCCCATGAGATTTGTGCTCAAAAAGAGAGTAATCCTCAAAATTGTATTACCGCTTGGCGACTTGTTGAAGATCTCCAAGCAGAACGGGCTTACTACGAAGGGATTTCGATCCCAAAAACAGCCTTTGAAGAATATCGCGATACCGATCCCCAATGGCTGAGCGATCAGGATTACGACGCTTGGTGTAGTGGATAGATCGTTAACGAACCTGTAACTCATTATTCCGTGCAACGATAGCGAGGATAGATACGATGTCAACCACCATTACCATTGATCCCGTCACCCGCATTGAAGGTCATGCCAAGATCTCGATCTATCTCGATGACGCTGGAGAGGTCAGCGATGCCCACTTCCACGTGACCGAGTTTCGGGGATTCGAGAAGTTCTGTGAGGGTCGTCCCTTCTGGGAAATGACGGGAATCACCCCCCGAATTTGCGGCATTTGTCCTGTGAGTCACCTCCTGGCCTCCGCCAAAACGGGCGATCGCATCCTGTCTGTGACCCTGCCGCCCAGTGCCGAAAAGCTGCGCCGCATGATGAACTTGGGGCAAATTATGCAGTCCCACGCCCTCAGTTTCTTCCACCTCAGTAGCCCCGATTTTCTGTTGGGATGGGATAGCGACCCGGCCAAGCGCAACGTCTTTGGCCTCATGGCAACCAATCCCGACCTCGCCCGGAGTGGCATTGCCCTGCGCCAACTGGGACAGGAAATCATTGCTCATCTCGGCGGACAAAAGATTCACCCAGCTTGGGCGGTTCCCGGTGGTGTACGTCAGGGTCTTTCCGATGAAGGACGAGAGCAAATTCGCGCAAAGTTACCCAAGGCGCAAGAAACGATTCTCAACGCGATCGCCCTTTTCAAAACCGTTCTGGAAACCCATCAGGCCGAAGCTAAGATCTTTGGTAATTTTCCCAGTCTATTTATGGGACTGGTCAGCAAAGAAGGACTGTGGGAACACTACGACGGAGTACTGCGGTTTGTTGACAGCGCAGGCAATCTGATTGCCGACAACCTCGATCCCAGTCGCTACCACGAGTATATTGGTGAAGCGGTTCAGCCCGATTCCTATCTGAAATCTCCCTACTATAAACCCCTCGGATTTCCCGATCAGGATCAATCGTGCCGGATTGAAAATGGCATGTATCGCGTTGGCCCCTTGGCTCGTCTGAACGTGTGCGATCGCATGGGAACGCCCCTCGCCGACCAAGAGTTACAAGAATTTAGGCAGCGGGGAGGATCGACGGTGAACGCCTCGTTCTTCTATCACTATGCCCGCCTGATTGAGATTCTAGCAGCGATCGAGCGGATTCAAGTCATGGTGGATGATCCTACTCTAAACAATCCTCCTCTCCGTGCCGAGGCCGACGTCAACCAGCTAGAAGGAGTCGGGGTCAGCGAAGCTCCACGGGGCACTCTATTTCACCACTATCAAGTGGATGAGCGGGGACTGTTGAAAAGGGTGAACATGATCATTGCGACGGGACAAAACAACCTGGCAATGAACCGCACCGTGGCTCAAATTGCTCGCCACTACATTCACGGAACCGATATTCCAGAGGGAATGCTGAACCGGGTGGAAGCGGGTATCCGTGCCTTTGATCCCTGCCTGAGCTGTTCAACCCACGCGGCAGGACAAATGCCCCTCCACGTAAAGCTTTTCAATGTTGAAGGATCGGTCGTTAACGAAACTTGGCGGCACTAGGGATTAGGCCATGGGCAGCCTCAGCAGATCATCAACCAGGATTGATATTAATTCTGCCTGAATGCCCATAATTTATACGGGCGGATTTAGCGGAACCGATCAACTATCGAGGTTCAAGGATAAAATCCGCCCCTAGCCATCTGGTTAAACACTCATTATTTTTACGGGTGGGTTTAGCAGATAGTCACCTACAGATGCTGAGAGTAAAGGACAAAACCTGCCCCTAGCCATCTGGAATAGATTATTGATGAAACGGATTTGATATTATACGAAATCCTGCTACAGGGTGGCACTAGACCCCACCGCCTGACGGCGCCTCCCCTTGCTCTAGACGCGAAGCGGCTTCCCGCAGGGTAGGGGAGGTTGGGAGGGGTTTCTGAAATAGTGCTACTTTGCGAATCGGATTCCGTATTACATTGAAGCCCCCCTGGTTAAGAGGGACTTCGAGAGATCAATCACAAGTTGAAAATGAACACATATTCGTTTTCGATCTACGCAATCTCTAAAGCGTAGGCCGTGTGTTCGTTTTGAGCCGGAGAATAGACCTGAGCAATATAGTCACCAGGATTCAGAACCCTAGTAATCGTCTCTGAGGTATTCCCCAATGCTGCCGAACGCTTCAATTCTTTGCCTGGATCGAGAATGCCGTTGCCACTCTTATCTTGAATGAGCCGCAAATCCGCGTTGGCATACAAATCTTTAAGAGATAGAGTGAGCGATCGCTTCGTCTCAACGCTGAACTTATAGGTATCTGCAGTATTGACATCCTCTAGGACGTTATAGAAAGTCACCGGATCGTTGACCTCGCCCACCAACGTTTCCGCAGGTAACAAGTTGCTAGGATCTTTTCCAGTGTTCGATATACCGATTACCGTTTACGTCGCGAACAAGGCGTACGCCGATATCTGCACCAGGAGTGATATTGGTGAGGGAGATGTTCACATTATCACCAAAGTCTTTCGGAAAGAACCTGAATGTATCCACCGCATCCGTCAAGCTCACCGAGTCTCGATGAGTGTAGGGACTGTTGCCCCATGCCTTTGTTGGAACGTGCAGATGCTCTGTTGCGCTATGGGGAGCGCAGTTTTCGGCAAGCCGGAATTTCAAATCAGACCGTTGTGCAGATTTTCCAAGATCTACACGATACAGTATCTAAGCTCCACCTTCAGCAGGTCGTGATTGGAGACTTCAACGATTTGAATGTTCTAGTCAAAGGCAGTGAAGCCTACTTGATTGATGCAGATTCATTCCAGTTTGCCTCCTTTCACTGCACGGTCTTTACCGCTCGATTTGTAGATCCATTGCTGTGCGATCCAACAGCCAACCAACCGATTCGCTTACAGTCCCCAACCCTCTATTCAGATTGGTATGCGTTTACGGTAATGCTTATGCAGAGCCTTCTATTTGTCGATCCCTATGGTGGTGTCTACAAGCCCAAAGATCCTACCCAGAAAGTGCCCCATGGGGTGCGATCGCTGCATCGGATCACCGTCTTTCACCCAGAGGTGCATTATCCCAAGCCTGCTACTCCCTACACCGTTCTACCGGACGACCTGCTGCACTATTTTCAGAAAGTATTTATCCACGATCGCCGAGAAATATTTCCGCGATCGCTCCTGGATAACCTGCGCTGGACTCAGTGCCTCGTCTGTGGCAAAGAGCATGCTCGTAATCATTGCCCCAATTGTCAACAGGCATCTCCCGGTACGGAAGGGGTAATTTTGTCGGCAACGGTGGCACAGGGACACCTCCGAATCTCTTATGAACCTCAACTTCGGAAAAAGCAGGTGGGATAACTGATAGTCCTAATTAACAAGGGGTAAGCATTACAGACCGCTTTCAGATCCCATTGTCCCAAATCTCCTTAGGGCAGAGATATCCCAAAATTCCTGGTTTGCTGAAGCGTCACGATCAAAATTTTATTTTTTCTTTAGATTTCTGCCTTGCTAGGATGAAGGCAACCCCCTAAGCAACCGAATAACGATCAAGCATGGAGGGAGACTGGAAATCCTGAAGCAAGTGACCTGAATTTCGGTACACTTTGTCAGAGGATGTGCTGCTCTCCAGCGCTCTACCCGTTTGTTCTTCGTCCCCAAATGCCATGCCCCTGACCTTATACAACAGCCTGACCCGCCGCAAAGAACCCTTCGAACCCATCGAACCGGGCAAGGTCAAGATGTACTGTTGCGGAGTCACGGTCTATAACTACTGCCACCTAGGGCACGCGCGATCCTACATTGTCTGGGATACGGTGCGGCGCTACCTGATGTGGCGAGGGTTTGAGGTACGCTACGTCCAAAACTTTACCGATATTGACGATAAAATCCTCAACCGTGCCCGTGAGGAAGGTTCCACCATGGAAGCGGTGGCCGATCGCTACACCCAAGCCTACTTTGAGGACATGGCGCGACTGAATATTTTGGAGGCAGACGAATACCCCCGTGCGACTCACACCCTGGATGGCATTAAGCGCCTAATCCATGAACTAGAGCAAAAAGGATTTGCCTATGCCTCAGACGGCGATGTGTACTACAGCGTGCGGTCGTTTCCGAGCTATGGCAAACTGTCCGGGCGCAAGCTAGAAGACATGCAGGCAGGCGCGAGTGGTCGGGTAGATGCCGATCCAGACGCACCCAAGAAGAAGGATCCCTTCGACTTTGCTCTGTGGAAAGGGGCGAAGAAAGGCGAGCCGGCCTGGGAATCACCTTGGGGGGCAGGACGGCCAGGTTGGCATATTGAATGCTCAGCAATGGTGCGCGAAGCCTTTGGTTCGTCTCAAGGCGACGAACGCCTGGGCGACACCATTGATATCCATGTGGGCGGAGCGGATCTCGTCTTTCCTCACCATGAAAACGAAATTGCTCAGTCGGAGGCGGTAACCGGACATCCCCTCGCTCACTACTGGATGCACAACGGCATGGTGAACGTGGACGGCGAGAAAATGTCGAAATCCCTGGGCAACTTCACCACCATCCGGGATTTACTGGACGCACCCGATGCGCCCCATCCGATGGCGGTACGTCTATTTGTCCTGCAAGCCCACTACCGCAAGCCCTTAGACTTTACCGCAGATGCAATTGAAGCCGCGAAGAACAGTTGGGACACCCTGCGGGACGGGTTGAGTTTTGGCTATCACTACGGAGCCGTCCTGGGCTGGGAGGATGTCAATAATCCAGAGTTTGGCGATCCGGCCTCGATGCGGATTCCGACCGATAGCGATCCGGTGCAGCGCTTCCAAACGGCAATGGACGATGATTTCAATACGTCCGGAGGCTTAGCGGTTCTGTTTGAGCTGGCGAAGGACTTACAAAAAGAGGGGAATCGCATTACCCATGCCGGACAAGCCCAGGCCGATAGCGCAACACTCCGGGAGATGTGGCAAACCTTGGTGTGTTTGTCTCAGGTGCTGGGGCTAGAACTGTCCGAACAGGATTTGGCACCCCCCGATACCGCAGGTATCAGTGACACCGAGATTGAACAGTTGATCCAACAACGCACCGAGGCCAAAAAAGCGAAAGACTTTGCCACTTCTGATCGCATTCGTAACGACCTCAAGAATTTGGGTATCACGTTGATCGATAAACCGGGTGGAATCACGCAGTGGGTCAGGGATTAGGTGATCGCCCCTGATCCTGCGTATGGCCCTTGAAAACCAGGCCACTTCCAAGACTGGCACAGTTCCATCCAAGCAGACTAACTCGCCCCACCCCCGCCTGGACTACCCAAATGGGTGATGCGGGTTGCTCTACCAATGGTGCGCTTTTCCGATCCATCCTTTGAACCCAAGCCAATCGAGAAAATGGCAACCCGTGGCGCGATCGCACCCTAGGGAGCCAACTATTATCTGGACAAGCTTAAAGACCCATTCAACTAAACACTGAATGGGCGGATGGGGCGATCGCGCCACCTTGAGTCTCTATCAGGTACGTACGTATATCTATCACATTGGCGATCCGAGATAGGGGTCGTCCATTCTTTGCTGGCTTAAAACAGCTAGAAACCTCGTCGTGGTTACATTCAGGGGACATTGGAGGATTTATGCAGACCATGTACACCACATCGAATTCTGACCTGCCCTACTCGCCGGATGCAGAATCGCCCATCGCTCAGTCTTTGGATTTTCTGCTCAATTCACCTCCTGCGGGAGAGCGGGACTTGCTTTCACTTCGGGACTTAGATGGGCTAGCAGAGGCGCACGGTGATCTGCAAAATGCCCCAGATGCCTATGTGGTACAGCCCTTGACTGAGGACGGATTTGCGGGCAGCAATGACCAATCACTTCAACCCATTGACGCGATCGCCCCTCTCTATACCGTAGAAACACCGAGATCTCTTCCAATTCCGGAAATCACTCCCCAATCCGACAGTGTGGCGATCGCCATCAACGGCGAATATGCCCCGACCGGACAGGCGATCGCAGGTCAAAATGCCGCCTTTGATTTAATCGGGTTGACCCAACTGCGCAATGATTCTCGGTTTAGTGGCATTGATGGCAGTGGCTATACCGTTGCTGTCATTGATACCGGGTTAGACTACACCCATCCCCTCCTCAAAGGCAACTACGTTACAGGCTATAACTTCGTAGATAACACCTCGGAACCGACCGACTACCTCCGCCACGGCACCCACGTTTCAGGCATCATTGGCGCGACCGATCCCAAGGTTGGCATTGCCACAGATGTAGGTTTAATTGGTCTACAGGTCTTTGGTACGCGCAGCCTATCCTACAATCCCGCTATTGAAAAAGCACTGCAATGGGTCTACGCCAATCGTGAAAAGTACAATATCGCCGCTGTCAATATGTCGATCGGTGGCGGGAACTATACCTCTAAAGCCCAGGTCGTTGGTGATCTCATTTCCGACGACATCCAAACCTTAGAAAAAGTGGGTATTCCGGTTGTCACCGCTGCAGGCAACGGCTACCAGGCCAACCAAACTCAGAATCTTGCATCGCCTGCCATTCAGAGCACGATCGCCGTGGGTTCCGTTTGGCAAGATAACAAATACGCAAGCTACTGGTGGGGAGCCGGAGCCACCGACTACAGCACCGGGGCTGATCGCATCACTGCGACCAGTCAGCGAATGGATGTTCCCAATATGTTTTTTGCGCCCGGTGCATTGATCAACAGTACGGTTCCCGGTGCCAAACTGGAAGAATTCGGCGGAACCAGCATGGCCGCTCCGATGGTATCCGGAACCATTGCCCTCATGCAGGAGGCCGCAACCCAGTACGCCGGACGCCGCCTCTCGATTACCGAAATTCTCAATATTCTCCGCAGTTCTGCCGACTCTATTTTTGATGGTGATGACGAAGACAACAGCGTTGCCAGCACCAAGACTACCTATAAGCGGATCAACGTTTACAACGCCATTCAAACCATTTACCAACAGTTCAACGGATCTAACAACAACTCCGGTGTAGAAACAGCTCCCACCAAAGACGATTCTAATCCTGCCCTCGATCCCAACGGTACCCTCAAAACCGCTACCGTCGGTCCTAGCCTCAATGGTGAACCTGTGCGCGTTACCTATGGTGAAATTGGCAAAGATGGCACGTCTACCATTGGCAGCAAAGACGTAGATCTGATCAAATTCTCTGTCCTTACTGCAGGCAACGTTACCTTGGAACTGCTGCCCGATTATATTAATCGCAGGGATTTTGACTCTCTTTTACGTGTCTTTAATCAACAAGGAAATGAGATCGGTTTTGATGATAATACTGGGATAGACAATTTTTCGAAAGCCAATTTGTTTCTAAACCCAGGCACCTACTATGCAGGCATTAGCGGGTCTGGCAATCGCAACTATAATCCCCAAAAGGCGGGTAGTGGCAGTAATGGTACAACAGGAACCTACGCGCTACGGTTGAGCTTATCTCCAAGCAGCGGCGGAAATGCTACCAGCCTGACCACTACCGAAGAAGCGATCGCCATAACCGATCCTATTGTTGGAACCGATCTGGGAGATACATTAGTAGGGTCAAAAAATGCTGACACTCTATCCGGTCGTGGTGGCAACGATGTGCTGAAGGGGAGTGGCGGTAATGATACCCTCAATGGTGATTTAGGCGATGATGTGCTGAAGGGGAGTGGCGGCAATGACACCCTTGACGGGGGGAACGGCAACGATCGCCTCTTGGGCAGTCGGGGCAACGATATTCTCCGGGGTGGCAGTGGTCGCAACCTGTTAGTTGGAGATGCGGGACGAGATAGATTTGTGCTTGCGCCCAGTGGACGGCAAACCGTTCGAGATTTTGAGGCAGGCACGGATCAGCTTCAGCTAGAGGGGGGCTTAAGTATGGGCAGTTTGTCCTTTAGAACTCGGAGCGATCGCACCTTGGTTAAAGCATTCGGCGAGACAATCGCGGTGTTTCTAAATGTCACCCCTGCGGATTTGGGAGCATAGAGATGTTCACCCAGTGGGGTGACCCAACCGAAGGAGGGCATACCCTGGATACAGCCGATAGACTAAAAACAAGTTGAAGGTTGAGCAAGCAAGAACGTAAGGAAATCGATTGAATCGAAGCAATACTCAATCGCTCCTGAAGTCGGTAGTTCATTTGAGCTCAACGCTTTCTCCGCTGTAGGGAAATCAAAAACAACAAAAGCTTGAGATCTTGGGAGCTTGATCTCATCAAAGACCTGGTTTCCCAGGTCTTTTTTTAGTCAGACGAATTACAGGTCAAGTAAGCCTCGCACCATTGAGCAATTTTTGCAGAAGTTACAGTTATCCTGGGCTTTGTTGCATGATTAGAAAAACGGTCAGGTTCGCCTTGAGAGTGTCCTGGTATTAACCTTCAACCTTGTAGCTATCGGGTTTAGCGATCTGAATCATGCGGTTGAGCGCAACACATTTGATGAACAATTCCACGGCTTGATTGTCAAATTGACGTGCACTGAGATTGCCCCCAAAAATAGTCTTAAAGCGGAACATGGTAGTTTCAGCAATCGAACGACGATGATAGC